>CALEWF010000020.1 GCA_937925455.1 uncultured Flavobacteriales bacterium
AAGTAAAATAGCTGTTTGAACCCAGGTGGTTATTTCATAGAATCGGCTTTAATACAGAAATGAAAATGACGTTGCATTATATCCGGTTTTCTATTGCATAATGTGGGTTAAAAAATCTAATTACAATTCTTGGGACAAAATCATCTACATATTAAAAAGGATACTAAGAAATTTTAAAATACAATTTAAGAGTATTACATAAACTCAATGGATAATTAGAGCAAAACTTTTACAAGACAACGTTCACAATTCTTCCGGGCACTACTATTACTTTCTTTGGGGTTTTACCTTCCATCCATTTAGCGGCTAATTGGTGGTTTAGGGCGGCTTTTTCTATTTCTTCGTTTGGAATACCAAGGGGTAATTCTATGTTGAATCGCACTTTGCCGTTAAATGAAACCGGATAGTTGAAAGTATTTTCTACCAGATATTTTTCGTTGAATTGTGGAAACTGTGCATGAGCTATTGAATTATGATTTCCCAACTTATGCCAGATTTCTTCGCAAATATGCGGGGCAAAAGGCGACAACATAATTAAGAATGGCTCAAAAATGGCTTTCTTTCGGCAATTCAGTTCAGTCAATTCATTGAGGCAAATCATGAAAGCGGCAATGGAAGTATTCAAACTCAGGGTTTCAATATCTTCCTTAATTTTTTTGATGGTTTTGTGCAATATTTTTAATTCTTTGGTGGTTGGTTCATCGTTGGTAAGAAGCATATTCCCCTCACTTCCCACGCAGGTTCTCCAAAGTTTGCGTAAAAATTTGTGTACTCCTTCTATGCCTTGGGTATTCCATGGTTTGCTTTGTTCAATAGGACCGAGAAACATTTCATACATCCGCAAGGTATCGGCACCGTAATCTTCGCAAATCTGGTCGGGATTGACGACGTTCCACTTAGATTTGGACATTTTTTCGATTTCCCACCCACAAATGTATTTTCCATTTTCTAATACCCATTCCGCTTTATCAGCATCTGCAAGGTTGAGAAGTTTTCCTTCTTTTACGGCTTGTAAATTCAATTCATCGTTTTGAACGAAATTTACATCCACATTAATGGCAATGGTATCGTATTGGTCTTTTAGTCCGAATGAAACGTATTTGTTTTCCCCTTTTACGCGATACACGAAATTACTTCTTCCCTGAATCATTCCTTGGTTCACCAATTTTTTAAAAGGTTCTTTGGTGGGTACATAGCCCAGGTCGTACAAAAACTTATGCCAGAACCTACTGTATAGCAAATGTCCCACAGCATGTTCGGTACCGCCGATGTAGAGGTCCACATCCTGCCAATAGGATAATGCATCTTTTGAAGCAAAAGCTTCGGTATTGTTTGGGTCCATATACCGCAAAAAATACCAACTGCTACCGGCAAAACCGGGCATGGTATCAGTTTCGAGCGGATAGCCATCGAAGTTCCATTGTTTCAATGGCAGTTTAGCCAATGGACCTTCCGGATTGCCGGTGGGTTTAAAATCATCCATCGGGGGTAAGTGCAAAGGCAGTAGGTGCAAGGGTATTGGGGTAGCGATGTTGTTTTTAAAATAGATGGGAAAAGGTTCGCCCCAGTAGCGTTGCCGGCTGAAGTTGGCATCGCGAAGGCGGTAGTTCACCTGGCGTTCGCCCAAGCCCAGTTCTTCTATTCGGCGCTTTACTGCTTCCATGGCATCTTTTACCGAAAGGCCGGTAATAAAATCGGAATTAGTAACTGTGCCTTCTTTGGCTTCATAAGCTTCCTCCGTTAACTCAGAAGTATCGCCATCAGGACTTGCAATGACGCGGGGAATGGGCAGTCCGAAATGTTTAGCAAAACGAAAATCACGGCTATCATGAGCCGGAACGGCCATTACAGCACCGGTACCATAACCGGCCAATACATATTCACTAATCCAAATGGGAATCTCCTGTCCGGTAAAAGGATGAATGGCATACGAACCAGTGAACACACCGGTAATTCGTTTTATATCAGCCTGGCGTTCGCGTTCGCTACGGTTTTTGGCTTCGTTTACATAAGCTGTAACTGCCTCTTTTTGTTGGTCTGTAGTAAGCAAATTCACCCATTCGCTTTCTGGAGCCAGCACCATAAAGCTTACTCCAAAGATGGTATCGGGTCGTGTGGTAAATATATCAAGTTTTTCCGGATGGTCTTTTAATGCAAAACGAATCAGCAAGCCTTCGCTTTTGCCAATCCAGTTACGCTGCATTTCTTTCATACTATCTGACCAATCTAGCAGTTCCAGGTCTTCGTACAATCGGTCAGCATATTCGGTGATGCGTAAAAACCATTGTCGCATAAGACGGCGTTCTACGGGATAGCCCCCCCGTTCGCTCACTCCGTCTTTTACTTCATCGTTTGCCAGTACGGTACCCAGCGCTTCACACCAATTAACATAAGCAAAGCTTTGATAGGCCAGGCGATAGTTCATCAAGATGCTTTGCTTGGTTTGCTCACTATATCCTTTCCATTCCACAGCGCTAAAAATCTGCGTTACTCCTTCTACGTTTCCGCTCAGCATTTGCTGGTGGTAGCCGTAGTTGCCTTGTTGTTCAAAGATTCTGATTAATTCCAGGATGGGTCGAGCCTTTTGCTGTTGGCGGTCGTACCAGTGATGAAACAGTTGTAAAAATATCCACTGCGTCCAGCGGTAGTATTGCGGATCGCTGGTATTTACCATGCGGTCCCAATCATAAGCAAATCCAATATTTTTTAATTGTTCAATATATCGTTTGATATTTGCGGCAGTAGTTTCAGCCGGATGTTTACCGGTTTGAATAGCATATTGTTCTGCAGGTAATCCAAAGGCGTCAAATCCCATGGGATGCAGCACATTGTAGCCTTGCAGGAGTTTATAGCGGGCTACAATATCTGAAGCAATATATCCCAGCGGATGGCCAACATGTAAACCGGCTCCACTGGGGTAGGGGAACATATCAAGTACGTAATATTTGGGCTTATCGGAATGATTGGATGCAGCAAATGTTTTGTGCTCATCCCAATATTTTTGCCATTTTTTTTCAATTTCATTAAACGGATAGTCCATGATAATTTAAGCCTAATGGTTAATTGGTATGGGGGACAAATATACGGAAGGAATAAGGAACTAACCGTTTGGATGAAAATAAAAAAACATGCAGGCCGTGGTAAATGGCACTACATGTTTTTCTAGAACCCAAGTTTATGAAAAGGAAGGAAATCAAAAATACAAAAAATAGAGTAAACCTGCAAGCTTTATTGTAGAAAGAAATAAACAATTTTATTTTTTGAAATCTATTGTCTGATAGAAATCAAAAATACGGTATTCATATTCTGCATCTCTTGATTTTCTTTTTTTTAAAAATAAGCCATTAAATCATGATTAGGAATATGGGTTTAGTTGATTTAAAATTTGAAAATTTTTTGTGTGTGTGTGTTAAAAGTATGGATTGATATGTGCTGCCGGGGATGGAAGTGGAAAGCCCGCAGGGGCGAATGCCGAAACGCAGGGAGCAGCGGGGCTGAGGGCACGAAGACACCGCTGCGACCATGCGATGCGTGCATGAGAACCGAGGACTTGGAACGGACAGCCCCATAGGCAGCCTGATAATAAAAAATTCAACTTATTAAATATGATGGGGGGTAATATATTGCACAAGAGTAATTTTTTTTTGAAATTTTATCTGATTTAGTTTTTACGTAATTGTCAACTCTGCGAGAAAAAATTTTTTAAAACAGCGTACAAGTTAAAATTTCAACAAATTGTGTTAATATTGCAAATAGATAATATATGTTTACATCTAATTTACATAGTGCTGTTCGTTGGAGTGTTATGATTTTTTTGCTGAGAAGCTTTACAGTTTTAGCTCAGCAAGAACCACTAAGTTCGCTGTACATGTTCAATTCGCAGTATTTTAATCCGGCCTATGCAGGAAGCCGGGGTACGATACATTTTGTAGCACATCATCGCAGCCAGTGGGTGGGAATTAACGGAGCTCCCATGACCCAATATTTTAGCTTTAGCATGCCATTGGCCAAGCAAAACATTGGGATTGGTATGCATTTAACCAACGATATGATTGGTGTGCGGCGTAATACCGGTGTTTTTGTTGACTTTGCGTATGCAGCTAAGCTCAATCGCTTTAATCATCGGCTAGCGATTGCAATTACCGGAGGAGCTGACTTGTATCAGGTAGATTATTCAGGATTGCCTGTACAAGACCCTAACGACCCCAACTTTAATTTGGGAAATTTTTTTCGTGCCCTACCCAATTTTGGGCTGGGAATAATGTATTATGGCAAAAATCATTTTGTAGGATTTTCCATTCCTCGTTTTTTGAATTTTTCGCTGAATAGTCAGGCGGGCTGGGGTGGGCCATCGGCGATTATCCGGCATTATTATATTGTGGGTGGATATAACTTTAATGTAGGTCCGGAATGGCAAATCAGGCCTTCTGCTATTATTCAATTAACTGAAAATGCCCCTCCTACGTTTGCATTAAATCCCAGTGCTATATGGATTAAAAAACTATGGATGGGATTGTTGTGGCGTTACAATGAATCGTTGGGTTTTAATATAGGAATTTACTTATGGGAAAAGTTGCATATTGCCTATGCTTTTGATTTTCCTTACAACGATTTGCGATACAACAATTACGGGTCGCATGAGATTCTAATAGGCATAGACATCGGCAAGCGTAAGCGTCGTGCTACAGACTGTGTGTTTTTCTAGCACATCCGGAATGTGTAGGAAAAGTGTACCTTTACACCTTAAATTTTTATTCGCATTGCATGGAGTGGATGATTAAAATCGGGCAGTTGTTGCTCAGTCTTTCAATTTTAGTATTGTTGCACGAAGGTGGGCATTTTCTTGCAGCTAAACTTTTTAAAACCCGAGTTGAAAAGTTTTATTTGTTTTTCGACTTTTTATTTCCTTTTCCCAATTTGCTGAAATTCTCTTTGTTTAAGATTAAGCGAGGCGACACTGAATACGGCTTGGGATGGTTTCCGTTGGGAGGGTATGTGAAAATTGCCGGAATGTTAGATGAATCAGCCGATAAAGAGGCATTGAAAAATCCCCCACAGCCTTGGGAATACCGTTCTAAAAAAGCGTGGCAACGGCTCATTATTATCTTAGGTGGAATAATTGTGAATTTGTTTTTGGGATTTTTTATTTATTCCATGACCCTGATGGTATGGGGTGAAAAATACTTGCCCACCGAAAATGCCAAATATGGCATTTGGGTTACTGATTCCTTGGGATATAGCATTGGATTACAAAATGGAGATAAAATTTTAAGTATTGATAACGAGCCTGTCAAAGCCTTTCATCAGGTGATGGGGCGCGTAGTAATTGACCAGGCACAAAGCATTCAGGTAGAACGAAACGGCGAAAAAATCAATATTCCTGTTACTACCGAATTCATTCGCGATGCCATAAAAAAAGTAAAAAGGACTGGAATTATAGAACCTCGAATTCCATTCTATGTGGGTGGTTTTGCATCGGATTCACCGGCTGAAGCTGCCGGGCTGAAATTGGGGGATCAAATAGTAGGTTTGAACAATGAACCCATACAGTTTTTTGACCAATTTTTTGAAAAGATTGGAAACTATAAAGACCAATTAGTTACTGTTAGCGTTTTGCGTGGAGCAGATACCTTGCATATTGAAATAAAAACTACACCGGAAGGTAAGATTGGCGTGGGGCCACAATCGTATGTAGAGTTGGTTAAGCAGGGTGTATTTGAGTTTGAGGTAAAGAAATATGGTTTTTTTGCATCCATACCGGCAGGATTTAATAAGGCATTAAAAGTAATAGTGGATTATGCCAAGCAGCTTAAACTCATGTTTTCACCTAAAACGGAAGCTTACAAACAAGTAGGAGGGTTTAAATCCATTGCTAGTATTTTCCCCGCTACGTGGGATTGGGAAGCATTTTGGAACCTTACGGCATTTTTATCGCTGGTGTTGGCATTTATGAACTTTTTACCCATTCCTATGCTGGATGGTGGTTATATGATTTTTATTTTATATGAAATGATTACGGGAAAGCAACCCGGAGAAAAATTTATGGAGTATGCAAACATGATTGGTTTTATTTTGATTTTGGCTTTGCTACTCTATGCAAATCTGAATGATTTCTTTTAATGTTTTAAAAATAAAAAAATATGAGTTTTTCAATTAGTGAGGTACTAAAAAAACTGGAAATTGACACCGAGCATATCAATCCCGGAGTGTCAACTGGGCATGTATTTACAACCGGAAAGGGAACGGCGATTGAATCGTATTCTCCGGCTGATGGAAAAAGAATTGGAAACATAGGAACTGCTTCCCAGGAAGATTTTGAAGAAGTTGTTCAAACTGCTCAAAAAGCCTTTGAGCAGTGGAAGCAGGTACCTGCACCCAAACGGGGAGAAGTGGTTCGTCAATTAGGTGAAGAGTTACGAAAATACAAGAATGAATTGGGAGCCTTGGTGTCTTACGAAATGGGGAAAAGCTATCAGGAAGGATTGGGTGAGGTGCAGGAGATGATAGACATTTGTGATTTTGCGGTAGGATTATCCCGCCAATTGTATGGTTTGACCATGCATTCAGAACGCCCGTCACACAGGATGTATGAGCAATGGCATCCGCTGGGTATTGTAGGGATAATCACAGCCTTTAATTTTCCGGTAGCTGTATGGAGTTGGAATACCGCCATTGCATGGGTATGTGGGGATGTGTGTATATGGAAACCTTCTGAAAAAACCCCTTTGTGTTCAGTAGCCTGTCAAAAAATTGTAGCCCGGGTTTTTGAAAAAAATGGGGTGCCTGAAGGCGTAAGTTGTGTGATAAATGGTGATTATAAAGTGGGAGAAATGATGACACATGATCGCCGTATTCCGCTCATATCAGCAACGGGTTCTGTACGAATGGGAAAAATAGTGGGCACTGCCGTGGCGCAACGTCTTGGTCGTTCGTTATTGGAATTAGGCGGAAACAACGCCATTATCGTAACCGAGCATGCCAATCTGAACCTCGCCATTCGTGGCGTATTATTTGGAGCTGTGGGAACCGCCGGACAACGTTGTACTACCACTCGTCGTGTTATAATTCAAGAATCTATTTACGATGATTTTAAAAATCGTTTGGTTAATGCATATGCTCAGCTAAAAATTGGCAATCCGTTAGAACCGACTAATCATGTAGGTCCACTGATTGATAAGCAGGCAGTGGATACTTATTTAAAAGCCATTGAACAAGCCAAAGCAGAAGGGGCAAACTTTGTAGTAGAAGGGGGAGTATTAACTGGTGATGGGTTTGAGTCGGGGTGTTATGTAAAGCCTTGTATAGCGGAAGCTACTAATGATATGCAAATAGTGCAGACTGAAACATTTGCACCCATTCTTTACATCATGAAGTATCGTCATATCGAAGAAGCCATTGCCTTACAAAATGGCGTACCACAAGGTTTAAGCAGTGCAATATTTACGAATCATTTGCTGGAAGCTGAAAAATTCTTGTCACATCAAGGTTCTGATTGTGGTATTGCCAATGTAAATATAGGCACATCCGGTGCAGAAATCGGCGGAGCGTTTGGTGGAGAAAAAGAAACCGGAGGTGGCCGCGAATCAGGCTCAGATGCATGGAAGCAATACATGCGTCGGCAAACTAATACCATCAATTACGGAACATCATTGCCGCTGGCACAAGGAATTGAATTTGCTTTCTGATGAATATCAGAAATACTGTTTTGTTTTTGCCGAATTGGGCTGTTATTATCATAGCATGTGTATCATGCAATCAGCCCAATACGGTTCAAAATACCAACCGGTATTTTGATATTCTTGGCTTTTTTACATTTCAGGCTGAACGTTTAAGTAAGTCCGATATCCAGGTAGAAAAAAAATTATTTCTAAGCGGAAAAGAAGAAATACTTTATTTACCAGCTAAAACTATTGATTGGGAAAAAGAGTTTTTACTTTTTTCGCAATGTAACTTGAATAAACCGGCTTTATTAGATGCTTATGAAATTGAAGTAACCAATGCGGGTAAAGATGTGGTGATTGTTTATCGTTTGGTGAAAAGAAATGCTCCGGTAACATGGATGAAGATAACTCATCGCTATGAACCAAATCTAACAGAATTAGAAATAAGAACACGTATTCATAGCTTAATGAATATTCAGGAAACAGAACTTTGGTATGCCCCTCAAGGCTATGCCATAAGAAAGAAAACAATTCCTCGATTTTGGGGAAAACCATCGTTACTGGTGGTGGAAGCTCGGCTTATAGATAAAAATCCATGAGTGGAATTTATCTGCATATTCCTTTTTGCAGGCAAGCCTGCCATTACTGTGATTTTCATTTTTCCACTTCACAGCAAACCAAAGAGGCAGTACTGCATTGTATGCATCAGGAATTATTGATGCGAAAAGAAGAATTAAAAGTACCGGTTGAAACGATATATTTTGGAGGGGGAACACCATCGTTACTAAAGACAGAAGAAATTCATCAATTATTAGATACAATAGTTAAAAACTATCAGGTAGTATCAGATTTAGAGATTACTTTAGAGGCTAATCCGGATGATTTAACAGGACAAAAGCTGAAAGAACTACGAAATACACCCATCAATCGGTTTAGTATAGGAGTACAATCTTTTCATGATGAAGATTTAAATTATTTGCATCGCATTCATTCTTCCAAACAAGCCGAATATGCAATTAAAGGAGCGCAGGATGCCGGTTTTGAAAATATTACTATTGATTTGATTTATGGAATACCCTCTTCCAATAAAGCCAGGTGGATAGAAAATTTACAAAAGGCGATTCAGTTTTCTGTGCCTCATATATCAGCCTATGCATTAACGGTAGAAGAACAAACCCCATTGTATCATTTAATTCGCCGAAATAAGAAAGTTGAACCTGCCGATGAAGAAGTAGTAGCACAGTTTTTTATTTTGATTGATACATTATCCAATGCAGGATTTGAGCACTATGAGATTTCCAATTTTGCAATGCCGGGTTATCGTTCCAGGCACAATTCTTCTTATTGGGAATTTAAACCATACTTGGGCATTGGCCCATCAGCTCATTCGTATAATGGTTTTGATGTAAGACGGTGGAATGTATCAAATAATGTACGATACATTCAGGGTATCATGCAAGGAGCGCCTTGGTTTGAAACAGAACAGCTCACGTTTGAAAATCGTGTGAATGAGTGGGTGATGATAAAACTACGATTGATGGAAGGAATGGAAAAACAAACTTTTATTAAGCAGTTTGATGTATCTACTTGGGAGCAAATTATTCGTTGGGTTGACAAATATCAATTAAATCCTTATTTTGAACCCTTGAATGACGCTTTGATATTGACTAATCAAGGTAAAATTATTTTTAATTCCATTGTTTCAAAGCTAATGTTTGAATGATGTATCGTTTTTTAATTTTGGATGATGAGCCATTTAGCCGTGAGAATTTAGCATCACATTTGCAAATGCTGGGCAATTGATTGTAAAATAGAAAAAAATCTTTTCTAAAATGTAAGAAAATCTTAATGATTTATGGATTTAAAATAGCTTTTTCCTACAAAATAAATTCGTTCATGGTAAGGTATATGCTGTTATAAACCCAAAATTTACAAGAGTATAGATATTAAATATTAGGCTGCTTAAAGCGGCTGTCCGTTGCAAGTCCTCGTGGCTCAGCCACACAGGGCATCGGGGTAGCGGTGTCTTCGTGCCCTCAGCCCCGCTACCTCGTGCCCTGTGGGCTTCGCCCCTGCGGGCTTTCCACTACCATCCGCAGCAGATTTGAAGATGTGTGGATTTGAAGATGTATTAATTGTATAGTATTCATAATTCGTAATAGAAAATTAGGACAGCAAGTGCGTAAGTTGCAAACCGCATTGACCATGCGTTTTAGGAGTTAATCGTTGGCAGAAGATGCGTTGTAGCATACAAATTGCTTCGGGCTGTTGCCCTTGTAAAGACGGGCAGGGCAACGGGAAGCAGGTGAAATCATCCTTTAGAGACGGAGAAACACGCGACCGTCCCCCTGTAAATCAGGTAATATAATCTAATTTACAATCTTGGGATAATATTTATGATTTTTTTATCTAAGAGCAATTACATCAAAATTGAAACGGATCGTCAAATCTTAAATGTTTCACAGATTCTCCGGAGTCTCTGAGTTCAATCAAGGCATCTATCCCAATGTCTAATTGTATTTTTACAAATTTAGTAGTTACCTCTTTATCACTTTCGGAAGTTTTTACCCCTTCAGGAACCATTGGATTATCAGATACCAACAACAAAGCGCCCCGAGGAATACCATTGGCAAAACCCGTGGTGAAAATAGTGGCTGTTTCCATATCAATGGCCATGGATCGTATCTTTCGTAAGTAGTTTTTAAAATTCTCATCGTGTTCCCATACTCTACGATTGGTAGTATATACGGTACCTGTCCAATAATCGCATTCATACTTTCTTATCATAGCCGATACGGCCATTTGTAAGCGGAAGGAAGGCAGGGCTGGAACTTCGGGGGGTAGATAGTCATTGCTGGTACCTTCGCCTCGTATAGCTGCTATGGGAAGTATTAAATCTCCAATCTGTGTTTTTTTCTTTAATCCCCCACATTTACCTAAAAACAACACCGCTTTGGGCATAATGGCACTCAAAAGGTCCATCACGGTGGCGGCCATGGCGCTGCCCATGCCAAAATTGATAATGGTAATATTTTCGGCTGTTGCGGTTTGCATGGGCCGGTCTTTTCCTTTGATTGCTACCCCAAATTTTTGTGCAAAGAGTTCTACATAGTTTCCAAAGTTGACTAATAGTATATAATTTCCAAATTCTTCCAGTTTTGTTCCGGTATAACGGGGCAGCCAGTTGCGTACAATCTCTTCTTTGGTTTCCATACTTTGTGAAATTCGTTTATTTTGTGAAATAAAGTATAATAAAGTGAAAATACAAAGATTATTGATTGGGTATTTGTGGATTGAGTTTGTTGTATTTCAAACAGGGTTTACTCAATCTTTTTACAAAGATTCAATAATGATTCGAAGTATCTATGATGTTGCCCTTACACAAGGAACTTGTTATCATCATTTATATCGTCTTTGCAAGGAGGCTCCTGCTCGTTTGAGCGGTTCTGCCAATGCACAAAAGGCTGTGGAAATTACTTATGAAATGCTAAAAGCATTCAAGCCAGATACGGTGTGGTTGCAGCCAGTAATGGTGCCTCACTGGATACGGGGCGACAAGGCTATATGCTACAACGTAAAAAACAAAAAGGAAAAATATAATCTTATTGCTCTGGGCGGTTCTGTGGGCACTCCGGCTGGTGGAATAAATGCTGAAGTGATAGAAGTAAATGGATTAGAAGAATTAGAGAAACTGGGTGAAGAAAAATTACGTGGCAAAATTGTGTTTTATAATCGCCCGATGGACCGGCGAATTATAGATACCTTTCATTCATATGGCGGCTGTGCAGATCAGCGGGTGTGGGGAGCTGATGAGGCTTCAAAATACGGAGCTGTTGCGGTTCTTGTACGTTCACTGACACTTGCAGCAGATGATCATCCGCATACCGGTGTCATGCTATATAATGGGGAAAATAAAATTCCCGGAGCAGCCATCAGCACTAAGGATGCTAACCATCTCAGCGCCCAATTAAAAAAAGGCAGCGTAGTGCTGCACCTGGAGATGAATTGTAAAAATTTACCGGATGTAAAATCATACAATGTGATTGCCGAACTGAAAGGTTCTGAATTTCCGAATGAAATTTTGCTGGTAGGTGGGCATTTAGATAGTTGGGATAACAGTGAAGGTGCTCATGATGACGGGGCTGGATGTGTACAAAGTATAGAAGTAATATCATTGTTCAGACAATTGAACTATCAACCTAAACGAACCATTCGATGCGTTTTATTCATGAACGAAGAAAACGGCAGCAAGGGTGCCCGGGAGTATGCCGATGAAGCGTTAAGAAAAAAAGAAAATCATTTAGTAGCCATTGAATCTGATCGAGGCGGATTTACTCCCCGCGGATTTACAGTAGAGGGAGATGATGGTAAAAAAGAAGCATGCATGGATGCGTTGCGTGAATGGAAGCATCTGTTTGCACCTTATTTGGTACATATTTTTGAATACGGAGGCAGTGGGGTTGATGTATCTAAGCTAAAAGGACAGGGCGTAGCCTTGCTCGGATTCATTCCCGATTCGCAGCGTTATTTTGATTTTCATCATGCATCTACTGATAATTTTGAAAACGTAAATAAACGCGAATTGGAACTGGGCAGTGCCACCATTGCCTCGCTGATTTATTTGTTTGATCAATACGGTATGCACCATAAGGAAAAGGAGCTTCAATTACCTGATTAAACTAAGTAAGCTTCAGATTGTTTTGCACAAGTCAATTCATCATATTACAAATTCATTCATCCTAGTACATTTGTTATAATAATATTCACAGTTCATGAAAGATTATACCATCATAGGTGCCGGGCTGGTAGGTTCGTTACAGGCTGTGTTTCTGGCACAGAGAGGATACAATGTTAAAGTATTTGAACGTCGTCCGGATATTCGTAAGGCGAATATTTATCAAGGCAGGTCAATCAACCTGGCGTTGAGCGATCGAGGATGGAGGGCATTAGACAAAGTAGGACTAAGTGATGACATTCGGAAGATTGCTATTCCCATGTATAAGCGTACTATGCACGATCAGCAGGGAAAGCTGACGTACCAACCTTATGGAAAAGAAAACCAGGCCATTTATTCAGTTTCGAGGGGTGAACTAAATAAAACACTATTGTCGCTGGCCGACCGGTATGATAATACGCAGTTTCACTTCAACATGCGATGCATGGATATTGACCTGGATAAAAAGATTATACATTTTCGAAATGAATTATCTGGTGAAATGTTGGCAGAATCATATCAATATTTGATTGGAACTGATGGCGCCTATTCTGCCGTAAGACATCGGTTGATGTTTAACGACCGGTTTAATTATTCCCAGCAATACATTGAACATGGATATAAAGAATTATCCATTGAGCCGAATGAAGATGGAACGCATAAAATGGAAAAAAATACATTGCACATTTGGCCTCGGGAAGATTTTATGCTGATAGCATTACCCAATATTGATGGTAGTTTTACCTGTACATTGTTTTTGGCTTGGGAAGGAAATGTATCGTTTGAGAGTTTGAAAACCGAACGCGATATCATTAGTTTTTTCCAATTTTATTTTCCGGACGTTATTCCAATGATGCCTGATTTTGTAGAGCAGTTTATGAAAAATCCTACCTCCTCGCTGGCTATTATGCGATGTTACCCATGGCATTATCAAGATCATGTATTGCTGATGGGCGATGCAGCCCATGCCATTGTTCCATTTTATGGACAAGGCATGAATGCTGGGTTTGAAGATTGTACCATTTTTGATGAAATGCTCGATCAGTATGCCAATAATTACGAATCGTTGTTTGCTGATTTTGGCAAACGCCGCAAACCCGATGGCGATGCCATAGCTGACCTGGCGTTACGAAACTTCATCGAGATGCGCGATTTGACGGCTGATCCGGAGTTTCTGCTTCGGAAAAAAATTGAGGCGCGTTTTTCAGATAAATATCCCGAATTGTGGACCCCACTATACACCATGGTTACCTTTTCACATATGCCGTATTCACAGGCATTAAAAGAAGGTATCAGACAGGATGAAATTATGAAAGAAGTGATGAATCGCCCAGATATAGAAAAGGTATGGGATAGCGAGGAAGTGGAAAATCACATGAAGCAGTTGATTCAAAACAGGTAGTTTACGCAATATCTGCCCCCGGATTGATTACTGTTTCAGGACATACAAAATGCAATTTCCCTTGATCGTCCTTGGCCATTAAAATCATGCCTTGTGATTCGATACCACGAAGTTTACGCGGTGCTAAGTTGATTAAAATGGTAACTTGTTTACCAATGATTTCTTCCGGCTTATAATGTTCTGCAATACCTGATACTACAATACGTTTATCCAGTCCGGTATCAATAATCAGTTGGAGTAATTTATCGGCTTTGGGTACTTTTTGTGCTTCGAGGATGGTACCTACCCGTAAGTCCAGCTTGGCAAAGTCATCGTACGTAATTTCGGGCTTAGCTGGTGGGGTGTTTGTGATTACAGGGCTATTTGCCTTGTTTCCCATCTTAGCTTGTTTTAGTTTTTCTATTTGTTGAGAGATAATCTCGTCTTCAATTTTTTCAAATAATAACTGAGGATTATTTAATGTATGTCCTTTTTTTAGCTCTATTGGGTTGTTCCAGCCGATGGATGGGTTCTCCAGATTCAGCATGGTAAAGATTTTTTGGGCAGTAGCAGGTAAAAACGGTTGCAAACAGGCTCCCAAATGTGCAATAAGTAATAAACATTCCGTAAGTGTTTGTTCTGCTTGTTGTGGATTAGTTGCAAAGCGTTTCCATGGTTCGTTTTCAGTAAGGTATTTATTTCCGTAGCGGGCCAAGTCCATCACTTCAAACAAGGCTTGCCGGAATTTGTATTGCTCGATGTTTTCTTTTAATGCATCGTAAGTTTTTCTAACGATTTGTTCGTTTTCAGCAAGTAAAAATTTTTTTCTTTCTGATTGAATTACACCTTGATAGTACTTATGATACAATACCATCACCCGATTTACAAAATTTCCGAGAATGGCTACAAGCTCTGAATTAATACGGGTTTGAAAATCTTTCCAGGTAAATTCGCTATCCCCGTTTTCTGGTGCAATAGATGTAAGTACATAGCGTAATTCATCTTGTTTGCCGGGAAAATCCTGCAAATATTCATGTAACCACACAGCGTGATTACGAGATGTAGAAATCTTATCACCTTCTAAATTTAAAAACTCATTGGCTGGCACATTATCTGGCAATACATAACCACCATGTGCTTTTAAAATGATGGGAAAGATGATACAGTGAAAAACAATGTTATCTTTTCCAATAAAATGAATCAATCGGGTATTTTCATCCTGCCAATAAAGCCTCCAGTCTTTGCCATTATCTGCCGCCCATTGCCGGGTAGCAGAAATATATCCGATGGGGGCATCCAACCAAACATACAGCACTTTGCCTTCGCCTTCTTTTACAGGTACAGGCACGCCCCAATCCAAGTCGCGGGTCATGGCCCTGCTTTTAAGACCATCTTTCAGCCAGCTCAGGCATTGGCCTTTTACATTGGGTTTCCATGCCTCCGGATTATGTGGTGCAATCGGTGGTTGCATGCCTTCAAACTTTCCGGTAGTAATCCATTCTTCCAGCCACTGCTGGTGATGTTGCATGGGCAGGTACCAATGTTTAGTTTCTTTCAGTATCGGCGTTTTGCCACTAAGGATGGAACGTGGATTGATTAAATCTGTTGGATTCAGCGATGAACCGCATTTTTCACACTGGTCTCCATAAGCATCCGGATGCCCGCATTTAGGACAGGTGCCCATAATGTAGCGATCGGCCAGAAATTGCTGAAACTCTTCATCAAAAAACTGTTCTGTTCGTTGAATTTCAAATGACCCTTTGGCATCCAAGGTTTTAAAAAAATCTTGTGCTGTTTCGTAATGCAACGGCTCAGAAGTTCGATGAAAAATATCGAAACTGATTCCAAAATCTTCAAAAGCTTTTTTGTTGATGAAATGGTATTTATCAATGATTTCTTTTGGAGTTACGCCCTCTTTTTTAGCACGTAGGGTAATGGCTGCTCCATGCTCATCACTGCCGCAAATAAAAACTACATCCTGCCCTAATAGACGTAGGTAACGCACAAAAATATCAGCTGGTAAATAGGCCCCCGCAATATGACCAATATGTAATGGACCGTTGGCATATGGTAAGGCCGCTGTAACAGTATATCGTTTGGGTATATGATTCATAGCTTGCAAAGGTATTTAAATAACAAAATAATAAATATATCATTTACTTTTGCTTATGCAGATTAATCAACAGAAACATATTCTTTCATTTGGAGTTTGGTTCTACATGGTGTGGGCGCTGGCTTGGAAAAATATCCGGGTTAAGTATAAAAACTCACTACTCGGAATGCTTTGGTCTTTAGTGAATCCACTCCTTTTCTTACTTATTTTTTCGTATGTGTTTGGCCATGCATTTCCTGATATCGAAAATTACACGTTGTATGCACTCACCGGCTTGGTGATGTGGAGCTTATTTCCGGTGGCTACTTCACAAACAATACAATCTTTACTTGACGGCGCTCCGATTTTAAAATCTATTGCTGTTCCTGTCATTACTTTTCCGGTTTCAGCCATGTTGTCTTCTTTCATTCAATTTTTATTTACCCTCATACCATTTGGAGGAATTATGCTCGTATTGGGATATCATCCCAGCATACACCTTTTGTTTACTATTCCGGTATTGATATTTTTCCTGGCATTTGTTTCCGGACTTTCTTTTCTCATCGGTGCACTGAATGTTTATTTCAGAGATGCCGGATTACTTTGGAATACCTTACTTCCAGCTGTGTTTTATTTTACCCCCATTGCTTATCCGGTGAATTTAATCCCGGAAAACATTCGCTGGGCTATGCAGCTCAACCCGGTTTATCATTTCATTGAACCTTTTCGAAAATTACTATATTTCCAACAATTCCCAGAACCCATGCAATGGCTTTGGATGTTAATCATCGGGTCGGTTTTCCTGTTGATTGGACTCGTTGTTTTTAATAGGCTAAAACGCGGATTTATTTCTCATTATTAATGCAAACACCAGCCATACATATCAACGAGGTTTCGTTTAGCTTTAAGGCCAGCAAAACCGGTACGGCTTCTCTGCGTGAATGGATACAACGCGGAGGCAAGGGAGTTTTTCAACATAAAAAAGTTCTTGATCAGGTAAGTTTAACTATTCCGAAAGGTTGTTGTTATGGGATATTAGGTAAAAACGGCTCGGGGAAAAGTACCTTGTTAAGGATTATTTCCGGTATTATTATTCCGGATGAAGGGACGGTGCAGGTGAACGGAAAAATTGCACCCATTTTATCCTTGGGTGCCGGCTTAGAACCCGAATTAACAGGATATGATAACATTCGCCTACTTTGTATTTTAATGGGATTGCATCCCCGTGAGATACCTGATGCCATCCAAGTAATAATTGATTTTTGTGAACTCTCTGATGAGAAACTCCGCATGCAGGTGAAACGCTATTCTACCGGCATGATGGCACGCCTTTCGTTTTCAATTGCTATTGCTTTACATCCTGATATTTTAATTATTGATGAAGTGTTGTCTGTGGGCGATATAGGCTTTCAGGAAAAGTGCTACAAAAGAATTTTGCAAATTAAAAATTCAGGCTCTACGATTGTTTTTGTATCGCATAGCTTGGTTGATGTGCAGCATATTTGCGATAAAGCCAGTGTGCTTGAGAAAGGAAAAATTATTTATGACGGGGATGTAAAAGAATCTTGTGATATTTATACTCGCCAATTTACAACCTAAGTATGCCACAGAGTCAGCAACCGGACATAAGTATTATTATTCCCTGCTATAACGATGCAGATTATTTGCCGGAGTGTATTCAAAGTATTTCGCAAAGCATTGACGATATTAGCATAGAAGTGATTCTAGTAAATGATGGCTCTACCGATCCACGAATGCTGCAATTATTAAAAGAATTAGAAAGCCGATATACGGTTATTCATCAGCCCAACAGTGGTGCTGCAGTTGCTAGAAATAAAGGGATTGCAGTATCAAAAGGGAAATATATTCTTCCCGTAGATGCCGATAATCGCATTGTGCCTGATTTAATAAAAAAATCAGTAGAGTTATTAAATAGCTCGTTACCAATTGATATTGTTTATACAGATGCTTTTTTACTTGGTGAAGAAACAGGAGTTAGAGCAGTAGGACCATTTGATGCACAACGATTACTTACCGGAAATTATATTGATACCTGCGCAGTGTTTCGTCGCGAAGTTTGGGAACAAACGGGGGGGTATGACGTTTCGTTAAGCCGCCTTACTTATGAAGACTGGGAATTTTGGCTTCATGCGTATGAAAAAGGATTTCAGTTTTATTATTTACCAGAACCATTATATTATTACCGGGTAAAACCTGATTCACGAAATACGATAGGCCTTCAGCCGCAGAAAAGAAAAGAAATGGTGTTGCATATTGTGCAACGTCATAAATTATTGTTTGAAAAACATCTGGAACAAACCCTTGCTTCACTTCATGCTGTAATAGCTCACTGGGAAGGTCCTTTACGTTTTCAGTATGAAGACCAAATCAAACAACTTCGTTCTTATTACGATGAGTTGTTGCAAACTACCATTGCCAATTTTGAACGACATATTAAAAATCTTGAACAGGAATGGGAAAATGAACGGCAACATTTACATCATGTATTTACAAACCGCGAAGCGGATTTGCACCGACAAATGCAGGATGACATCAATAAAATCTGTGAACAATTAAATCGTCAAATAGAAAACCTTAAAAACGAAATAGCATTTGAAAAAAACACGATAGCCAATCAGCAAATTGTTATAAAAAAGTTTGAAGAACGAATCAGAGCCATAGAAAGTACACGTACTTGGCGTATGCGTAGAGCCTATTACAAAATGCGCTATGTGCTGAAATCGCCACGAAAAAAAGGATTCCGAATACCGGGGCTTGGTTTCATTAAAAAAATCATCTTTTTTACTTTAGGTAAAGGCCGAATTATGACGCGGCGGCTATTTAAAAAGATATTTAAAAACCTTTACCTCTGGTTAGAAGAATTTCCAGTGCGTATTGTGCCTGTGAATCAATTACAATATCTGGCCGTGCCTTCTGAACCCTATGAACAATGGAGATTACTCAATGCACCGCGGGAAGCTGAATTTAAACAGTATAAAAAAGATTTGGAAAGTTTTTCATATCAGCCGTTGATTAGTGTTATCCTACCGGTGTATAATACACCGATTCATTTTTTAAAGGCATGTATTAATTCGGTTTTAGGGCAGATTTATGAAAACTGGGAGCTTTGCATTGCTGATGATGCTTCTCCCAATCCGGAAGTAAAAAAAGTACTGGAGGAGTATAGAAAAAAGGATTATCGGATTAAAATTATTTATCGGCAGCAGAACGGACACATTTCGCAATCAAGCAACAGTGCGTTGGAACTGGCAGAAGGGGAATTTTGTTTATTGTTGGATCATGATGATGAGCTTTCGCCAGATTGCATGTACGAAGTAGTAAAGTTGCTCAATGAAAACAAGTCGTTTGATTTAATTTATTCGGATGAAGATAAGATAGATGAAAACGGAAAACATAGCATGCCTCATTTTAAACCCCAATGGTGTCCGGATAGTTTTTTTTCCAGAAATTATATTGGCCATGTGGTTGTTTGTCGCACCTCAATTTTGAAAAACATTGGAGGATTTCGGGTTGGATTTGAAGGAAGCCAGGATTATGATATGTTATTACGCTTTACTGAGCAATCACAACGCATTGCCCGAATCCCCAAAATCCTTTACCATTGGAGGATTCATGCGGCATCTACTGCCAGCGTAGAAGATGTGAAACCATACGCATATGAAGCAGCACGTAAAGCTTTAACAGAAGCTTGCCAGCGAAGAGGCGAGGTAGCAGAAATACGATTTCTTTCTATTCTTCGCGGATATTATGCTCCACGCTATAAACTAAAAAATGAAGCAAAAATTTCCATTATTATCCCTACTAAAGATCAAGCAGATGTTTTGGAAACTTGTATCAAATCTATATTTGATGTATCCACATGGAAAAATTTTGAAGTAATTATTATAAGTAATAATAGCTCCGAGAAGTCTTTGTTTAAATTACTCAATGAGTATAAACAACATTATCCAAGCCAGTTTTCATGGGTTGAATGTAATATTCCTTTTAATTTTTCCCGCTTAATGAATGAGGGGGTAAAATACGCGTCAGGAGATTATTACTTACTTTTAAATAATGATATGGAAGTGATTACTCCCGATTGGATGGAAGTCATGCTGGAACAGGCACAACGCAAATCTATAGGAGCTGTGGGTGTTAAGTTGCTTTATTACAATGGTACTATTCAACATGCCGGTGTGGTCATTGGCTTAGGAGGAGTTGCAGGGCATGCATTTGTAGGGCAATACAAGGATGAGCCGGGCTATTTTAATTATTTGCAATGCATCAATAATTTCAGTGCAGTTACAGCCGCATGCTTGATGGTGGCAAAGGAAAAATATCATCAGGTGGGTGGATTTGATGAGCAGTTTGAAATAGAATTTAATGATGTGGACTTTTGTTTGAGATTAAGAGAAGCCGGGTATCATAATATCTATCTGCCCCATGTAGAGTTATATCATTACGAATCGTTAACCCGCGGACACCCTCACCTGACTAAAGAGTCGTACGACAGGCACGTGCGTGAACTTACTTTATTTAAAGAACGTTGGCAATCGTATGTAGATGATGATCCATGTTATAGTCCGAATTTAACGCGAGGGGCACATGATTTTTCAATTGCATTGTAATTTTATAATGGCATGAATATTCTCAATCAATATTGGAAAAACACTGCTTCGCCTCAACAGGTAGTTGATATATTTCGAAGAGAATGGTCATCTAAACTTCCGGATATTGATGGAGTAACCATAGAATCTGGTCATGCAGATTTATTTCATGATCAACGAATCATGTTACTCAATGAATATTTTCCACTTCAGGGTAAGCAAGTTTTAGAATTAGGTCCGCTAGAAGCTGCTCATACCTACATGATGCATCACATGGGAGCTAAAATTACAGCTGTGGAAGCAAATCAACGGGCGTATTTAAAGTGTTTAATTGTAAAAGAATTGTATCATTTGCATCAAGTTTCCTTTTTGGGTGGAGATGCAGTGGAATACATGAAACAATGTAAATCGCATTACGATCTTTGCGTAGCCAGCGGTATTTTATATCATAGCACTAATCCTCCGTTATTTATTGAATTGTGTTGTCGTGTTTCTAATAAAGTATTTATATGGACTCACTATTTCGATGAAAATATCATGAAAAATTATAAAACATTTAAACGTTTTAAAAAGATAAATAATATTCAATACAATCAGAATGTCCTTGCTGCTTGGAAATACTTTTACAAAAATTCATTGAAATGGAAAGGGTTTTGCGGCGGTCAAAATCCATATAGCATTTGGTTGAGGAAAAAAGATATAATTGATATTTTTAAAATACAGGGTTTTCGTCATATTCACATATTTTTTGATGATTTAACCCATCCATTGGGCCCGAATATTTGTTTTATCGCTGAAAAAAATAATGGCTATGGCTGATAAAAAGAAAATTGTTGTATTAACAGGTGCAGGTATCAGCGCTGAAAGTGGTATAAAAACCTTTCGTGATGCTGGTGGATTATGGGAGGGCCATGATATTATGGAAGTAGCTTCGCCTCAGGGTTGGCAAAAAAATCCCAAGTTGGTATTGGAATTTTATAATCTTCGTAGAAGGCAATTGCACGAAGTAAAACCTAATACAGCCCATTATGCATTGGCTGAATTGGAAAAAGATTTTGAGGTGTATATTGTAACACAAAATGTAGATAATCTACACGAAGCGGCTGGCTCATCACGTGTGCTGCATTTACATGGCGAATTATTTAAAGTGCGTAGCACAGGAAATCCTCGTTTAATTTATGAATGGAAAAAAGATTTGAATTGGGGTGATCTGTGTGAAGAAGGGTATCAATTACGCCCACATATTGTATGGTTTGGAGAAGCAGTGCCGATGATGTTGCATGCAATTCAATTGGCTAAACAAGCGGATATATTTATGGTGGTGGGAACCAGTATGGTAGTATATCCGGCAGCCGGATTGATAGATTATGTAGAGGATACAGTTCCAAAGTTTTTAATTGATCCCAATGTGCCTCAAGTATCGGGAATAAAAAATTTGACGAGTTATGCTTTGTCAGCTACCGAAGGCGTGCCCTTGGCCTTAAATAAAATAAAAGAAATGTATGCGTGACCCTCAAAAAATATTAATTATCCGATTAAGTTCACTGGGAGATGTGGTACTAACCTCACCGGTAATCCGATGTTTAAAAGCAAGATTTCCAAAGGCAGAAATTCATTTCGTTACCCGCCCGTTTTTTGCGCCGGCAGTTATGCATAATCCATATTTACATAAGATACACTATTCCTGGAATTCAGTAAAAGAGTTAATTCAGGCATTAAAAAATGAATCGTTTGATGTAATTCTTGATTTGCATAAAAACAGGCATAGCCGTAAAATGATACGTGCGTTAAAGGTTCGCTCATTTACTTTCCCTAAAATGAATCTTACCAAATGGATGATGGTGAATCTTAAATTTTATCCACAAGCGGTAAGTCATATCGTCTATCGCTATATGCGTGCTGTTTCGCACTGGGGCATTGAATATGATGGTAAAGGGCTTGATTTATTTTTAGCAGAGGATGACTACATAAAGCTGCCAGAACCTTTTAGTTCTTATGTGGCTATTGTAATTGGCGCTCAACATGTCACCAAACAAATTCCTGCCGAAAAAATCATTGAAATTATACAACAATTAAATGTACCGGTGATATTGATTGGAGGAAAAGATGATGAGGAAAAAGGAGAACGAATAAAACAAGCCCTGCCAGATTTTCCCATTTTTAATGCGGCCGGGAAATACAGTATTTTACAATCAGCCGGTTTGCTTTCCCAAAGTCAGACAGTTATTACCGGAGATACCGGTATGATGCATATAGCTGCAGCCCTCAAAAAACCAATTATCTCCGTTTGGGGTTCTACCGTTCCTGAATTTGGTATGTATCCTTTATTTCCCAAAGGGTTGGAGCGGTTATCTACCATCATCGAAAATAAAAATTTATCCTGCCGACCTTGTTCAAAATTAGGATTTGCAGCATGCCCTCAAGGCCATTTTCGGTGTATGAATGATTTGAATGCATCGGAAATTGTTGCTCATTTGAAATAGTAATAATTAGCCGGTTTATGCATTAGAAATTTTTCGTAGGCATCTGTAAAGACAAAAAACCTTTGTAGCCACTGTTGCATAAATAACCACAGAGAAAACAGAGGAATACTGAGTGTTTTACTTTCATTTTCTTTGTATTCTCCATGTATCTCTGTGTTCTTTGTGGTTAAAAAATTTGTTTACTATTCGGGTTTAATGCTTTTTACCACAAAGAACACAAAGTTTTACACAAAGGGCACAGCGTGTAGTAATTTCTGTCATAATTTTTTCTTTGTGTGCATTGTGGTT
>CALEWF010000021.1 GCA_937925455.1 uncultured Flavobacteriales bacterium
ATTTCTGTATTAAAGCCGATTATATGAAGTAACCACGTGGGTTCAAACAGCTATTTTACTTCAATTGCATTAAACTGGGTTGAAGAGGTTTTTAATTGGTTTATTTATCTGTGTTCTCTTTGTTGAAAAATTTAACCACAAAGAACACAGAGGAAAACGGAGAAAAAGAAGAAAACATCTCTGTGCCACTCCGTGCCCTCTGTGGTGAGAAAAAAAGTTTAACCACAGAGAACACAGAGAAACACGGAGTACACAAAGAAAATGAAGATAAAGCACACGGTATTCCTCTGTTTTCTCTGTGGTTATTTATGTAACAGTAGCTACAAAGGTTTTTTGTATTTACAGATGCCTACGGAAATTTTCTAATGCATAATTTGGGTTTAAAATTTGCGTACTTAATTGATATAAATGAATAAGTGTAAAAATAACACTAATAAATTACATACACTTAAAAGGGGCAGCGGGTGAATACGTCCCTACAAGGTGGAGGAACACGCGGCAGCCCCCATAACAATTATTAAAAAATTCTACAAACAACTTTTAGTTAGTTGGATCATGGCTTACCTGCTTGAAAAAGCGCTTTTGAAAAAGAATAAGCAACCCCACTCCAACGGTAATGGAAGCATCTGCCAAATTAAAAATGGGACGGAAGAAAATCCAACGACCGTCTTCGCCAAATAAAAAACGAGGCAACCACGAAGGCGCATCATCACGATGAATATTAATAAGTTCAAAATAAAACATATCTACAACCTTACCACGCAGAAAGGGGGCATAGCCTCCGCCCTGTGGAAATAACACCGCCACTTCATTGGCATAGCTTTGTGAAAAAATTAAGCCATAAAATAAACTATCAATGATATTGCCGATGGCTCCGGCAAATATTAAGGAAATGGCTACAATCAGTAAATTGTCTGTTTGTTTTTTTTGGGTCAACGTGTATAAATAATAGCCGATGGCAATAACTGCTACAACACGAAATACGGATAGAATCAATTTCCCGTAATTCCCGCCCAGCTCCATTCCGAATGCCATTCCATTGTTTTCAATAAAGTACAAACGGAAAAACTTACCAAGCACAAAAATTTCCTGCCCTAGATACATGTTCGTTTTTACCCAAATCTTTATAATCTGGTCGGCAAGTAGTACACCAAAGATAACAATCAATGCTTTTTTCATACTGCTTAAAAAAGAGAGGTTCGGATGAACCGAACCTCCATACATTTTTTAATAATAAGTTTAATTCCGCTGGGACAATTTAGCCTCCATACTTAAAGTGGCATGTGGCACAGCACGTAATCGCTCTTTTGGAATAAGTTTTCCGGTAACGCGGCAAATTCCGTAGGTTTTGTTTTGAATACGAACCAGCGCATTTTCTAAGTTTTGAATAAACTTTTGCTGACGGGCTGCCAATTGACCCAACTCTTCCTTAGTGGTTACTTCAGCCCCATCTTCCATAAGTTTAAAAGTGGGTGAAGTATCATCGGTGGTGTTGCCGTCTTTATGGCGAAAAGCCTCGGTAAGCAGCTCCAACTCTTTTTTGGCTTTGTCTAATTTTATTAAAATAATTTCTTTGAACTCTTCCAGTTCTTCATCGCTGTAGCGTACGGGTTGGTCTTCTTTTTTTAATCCCGCATTAGTCTTTCCCTTTGCCATAACCTTCAATTTTTAATGTTCAACAAAAATATCAAACCCGGTGAACTTCCACCCAAGTTTTTAAATTATCTTCTAACTCAATTTCAACAGCCGAATCGGGTTCCAATTGTTCCTGTAATTCAAGCTGATCGGCCAGAATTTCGCTACAAATATAACTTAAATTATGTTCAATGGCTTCCGTCAGTCCGGCAGCTGGT
This sequence comes from uncultured Flavobacteriales bacterium, assembly GCA_937925455.1. Classification (GTDB taxonomy): domain Bacteria; phylum Bacteroidota; class Bacteroidia; order CAIKAF01; family CAIKAF01; genus BA4. The sequence continues at coordinate 1,854 of CALEWF010000021.1, forward strand.
TTTATCCGTACACGGATCCGGTCAGTTAATTCATAATTTCGTTCTTTCCGAATATTCTGTAACCGGTTAATCAGGTCGCGGGCTATTCCTTCTCGAATTAATTCATCCGTCAACGTAATATCAAGCGCTACGGTATATTCCCCATTGGTTGCCACCAGCCAACCAGGAATATCTTCAGAAATAATTTCTATGTCATCGCTGGTAAGCACCACTTTTTGGTTTTGAATAACCACCTCTAACGAACCCTGCTGCTCAAAAGTTACAATTTGCTGCTGATCCATACCCTGAACATAGGCAGCAATGTCCTTCATGAGCTTACCATACTTGGGACCGAGCTTTTTAAAATCAGCCTTTGCCTTTTTACGAATAAAATCAGAATCCATGGAAATAAATTCTATTTCCCGAATATTTGTTTCACTTTTAATTAAGTCTGCTACCCGTAAGATGCGTTCTTTTACAATGGGTTGGTCAACCGGAATAAGCGCTTTTTGTAAAGGTTGTCTTACCCGTATATTTTGTTTTTTTCGTAATGATAAAATCAACGAAGAAAATAGCTGCGCCAACGTCATACTTTCCATCAATTCAACATCCTGAGTGGTTGGATCAAATTGAGGGAAATGTTGTAAATGTACCGATTCATTTTTCCCCGGATGAAGGTCTAAGTATAATTTTTCAGCAAAAAAAGGAGCCACCGGGCTTATCATCACAGCGATACTTTGTAAACATTCGTACAAGGTATGATATGCTGCCAGCTTATCGGCATTTAGCTCTCCTTTCCAGAATCGGCGACGAGACAAGCGTACATACCAATTACTCAAATCGTCAGAAACAAAATCCTGAATAGCTCGTGTTGCTTTGGTTGGCTCATAGTCATCCATCTCGGTTTTTACAAGTTGTATCAAAGCATGTAATTTGGAAATAATCCAACGGTCAAATTCCGGCCTTTCATTTAGCGGAATTATTGGATGATTCCCATAAATAAATCCATCCACATTGGCATAAAGGGCATAAAAATTATAGGTATTAAAAAGGGTGCCAAAGAATTTACGCTGTACTTCTACAATACCATCGATATCAAATTTCAAATTATCCCAAGGTTGTGCATTGCTGATCATATACCAGCGTACGGCATCAGAACCGTATTTTTTGATGGTATCAAACGGATCAATGGCATTGCCTAAACGCTTTGACATTTTTTGACCGTGTTTATCTAACACTAAGCCATTAGAAACTACCGTTTTATACGCCACAGAATCAAACAATGCAGCGGCAATTACATGTAAGGTAAAAAACCAACCACGAGTTTGATCTACGCCCTCTGCAATAAAATCAGCCGGAAACGCCTTCTTTTCGTCTATGGCTTCCTTGTTTTCAAAAGGATAATGTTGCTGCGCATACGGCATGGCTCCACTGTCAAACCAAACATCAATTAAATCTTTTTCCCGATACATGGGCTTGCCGGAAGGTGAAACGAGAATGACTTCATCACAATACGGACGATGCAGGTCAAAAGAATCATAATCAACTACCCCATTTTTAAGTGCATACGGATTAGATTTCATGAATCCTGCTACTACCGATTCATTTATTTTTTCTGATAACTCCTTGACTGAACTAATGCAAATCTCCTCAGAGCCATCTTCTGTTCTCCAAATAGGCAAAGGGATTCCCCAATATCGGGAACGGGATAAGTTCCAATCCACCAAATTTTCTAACCAATTAGCAAACCTTCCGATACCGGTAGATTCAGGTTTCCAATTGATTTTTTTATTTAATTCAATCAATTTAGCTTTGATGGCAGTGGTTTTAATAAACCATGAATCCAAAGGATAATACAATACCGGTTTATCTGTTCGCCAGCAATGCGGATACGAGTGTTCGTAGGTTTCTTTTTTAAATAATTTTCCTTCATCCTGAAGTTTCAGTACAATACGTTCATCCACACTTAGGTACGCCTTGAGATCCTTGATTTTTCCGGCTCCTTCCAAGATAGATTTTTGTTTTTGCCACTCGGCTTCTTTTTCTTTTTCGGTGAGATAGGCCTCTTTTACGTATTCTTCGCCGTATAAATATATTCCATCCTTTACCTCTGGTAAAAAACGACCTCGTTTGTCCACCAGCGTTAGGCTTCCAATGCCGTTTTGTTTAGCCACCCGAAAATCATCCGCACCAAAACTGGGCGCAATATGTACTATACCTGTTCCATCTTCGGTAGTTACAAAATCACCTGTAATCACCCGAAACGCATCACCATCGGTTGGTTGTGCAAATGGAAGCAGCTGATGATAGCGTAATCCTTCCAAGTCTGCACCGGTAAATTTTCCTACAATTTCAAACGGAATTTTTTTCTTATCGCTGCTGCCCGGCACATAACTATCTAATGACAATTGCGCGTTTGCTTCAATGAAATACTTATCCATTAAGGCTTTGGCCAAAATAACCGTAACAGGCTTTTCAGTAAACGGATTGTATGTCGCCACCGCTACATAATCAATATTTCGTCCTACTGCCAGGGCGGTGTTAGACGGAAGCGTCCAGGGAGTAGTGGTCCAGGCTAAAATATACAGTTTACCAAATGATTTTTTTAGCTTGTTAGAGGTGAACTTTTGCGCATCTGCTTCTTTCACTTCAAACATGGCTACAGCCGTACGGTCTTTTACATTACGATAGCAACCGGGTTGATTTAATTCATGTGTACTTAATCCAGTGCCTGCAGCCGGAGAATAGGGTTGTATAGTATATCCTTTATACAGCAAGCCCTTTTTGTAAAATTCACTCAGCAACCACCACACCGTTTCGATGTATTTGTTATCGTAGGTGATGTATGGGTTGTCCATATCTACCCAGTAACCCATTTGCTCAGTAAGGTCATTCCATACATCGGTGTATTTCATCACCGCTTTACGGCATTCGCGGTTATATTCTTCAACTGAAATCTTTACACCAATATCATCTTTGATAATCCCCAGCTCCTTTTCTACCTGAAGTTCTACTGGCAAGCCATGTGTATCCCAACCGGCTTTACGGTTTACCTTAAAACCTTCTAAAGTTTTGTAACGACAAAATATATCTTTAATAGTGCGGGCCATCACGTGATGAATTCCCGGCATCCCGTTGGCCGAAGGCGGTCCTTCATAAAAAGTAAACTCCGGACTGCCATTACGGCTTTCTATGCTCTTTTTAAAAACCGCTTCCTGCTTCCAATAAGCTAAGATTTGCTGATTTATCTCAGGCAAGTTGAGATGCTTGTATTCAGGATAAATTTTCTTCATGAGAACCATCCGATTGATAAAGTTTGCAAAAGTAGTGATTTTTAGCTGAAAGTGAGGCCTTAACTAGTTTGTCTGATTGGTAAATTCAGGTTACTTTTGCCCAAAACATCAAGGCATGATTCTGAGCGGAAAAGAAATAGAAAAATTGTTGGGAACCAAAATAAAAATTAGCCCCTACAATCCCAAGCAACTTAACCCTAATAGTTACAACCTAACCCTGCATAATGAACTGCTGGTGTATGACAATGAGTTGTTGGATATGAAAAAAGAAAACACAGCCACCAAAATTATAATTCCCGAAGAAGGAATGATTTTACAACCCGGGAAGTTGTATTTGGGCCGCACGATAGAATATACCGAAACCGACTCGTTTGTTCCCATGCTGGAAGGCCGTTCTTCTATCGGACGTTTGGGATTATTTGTACATATTACCGCCGGATTTGGTGATGTAGGTTTTAGCGGATATTGGACTTTGGAAATGTTTTGTGTACAGCCTATTAAAATTTATCCCGGCATTCAGATTTGTCAAATCTTTTATCATACCATCGAAGGCGAATATGAACTTTACAAAAGCGGTAAATACCAGAAAAATCAAGGCATTCAGCCCAGTCTTTTGTTTAAGGACTTTGAATAATTATTATCGGATAAATTTTCTCACAACAACCTTATCGCCGGTTATCATCTGCAGCAGATACATACCGGAACTCAATTCATCCACAGATATTGCGATTTGTCCATTATTTAAATCTATCTCTTTTATAAAGCAAATTTTACCTTGCACATCCAAACAAGTAATCTGTGCATTTCCTGAAACCGGCATCCAGTTCAAATGTATAAATTCTCCTTCACGAACCGGATTAGGCCAAAGTTGAAACAATGTTTCTGACTCATTGTTAATACTTTGAATGGATGAAAGCTTTGCAACTATATCATTGAACGGATTAAATACAACCGAATCAACCAAGACATTAAAGGGTATATTAAATTCCTCACCGTTTGTTGTATTCCACAACCAAATTAACGTATCGTTACCAGAAAACCAACATTGTATAGGTACAGGTAATTTAAAAAAACTTATGGATGGATGAGACGTGGTTTGATTTAATTTAAAATATAAACTTAAATCAAGATTTTGCGTCCATTGAATATCATAATAGGGGAAGCCCTGCCCATATATCCAGTCGTTAAAATAATAAGTTAAATCCACACCTGATGTAGCTTCCAGATGTTGTTTTAAATCAGCTGTAGAAACATAGTTAAATCTTAGAGCAGGATCATGAATGTAGTTGTATATACCTTGAAAGAAAGCACTATCACCAATGGTCATGCGTAACATATGTAACACCATAGCTCCCTTCGAGTAAGTCAACCGTCCATCAAATATCCGCCAAATATCGGTAGTGTCATCTACCCAAACTGAACCTCCGGGTTGAGAAGTAATATAATTCACCTGATTTTTTTTCCACACCAACCACCATAAATTGGGGAAATTATATTCATACACCATCCCAGTAAGATATGTAGCAAAGCCTTCATTCAACCAGATATCATCCCATGTTTTGCACGTTACGGTATTCCCAAACCACTGATGAGCCAATTCATGGGCAATTATTTCATACCCATATACCCCCATGGAACTCATGGTTGTATGCTCCATGCCCCCCCCGAAATTACATTGCATATGACCATACTTTTCATTCTTAAATGGATATACTCCAAATTTATCATTGTATAACGGAAACATTTGATTCATATTGACCGATTCATTCAAAACCGTACTCATGCTCTCTGGATAGGCATATTCCATAATCAACAAAGAATCGGTAGGAGAAAAATGGATGTAATAGGTTTGTACATCATAATTACTTACAGAAAAAGCTACCAAATAAGCAGGTATGGGATAACGATGCTTCCAGTGAGAAATTCGGTATGGCCCAGAAACCGTTTCACTTAATAAAACACCATTTGAACCGGCACGATAGATTGCCGGTGTTTTCACAATCACTTCTACAGAATCTATTTTATCATTGAGAGATTGTTTACAGGGCCACCAATATTTGGCTGCATAAGGCTGCGAAAGCGTCCATGCCACAGGAACACCTTGATGCGAAGAGGTATCAAAACCACCCAATACAGAAGGTGTTGGAGGTACACCTTGATAATAAACAGTTACTTCGTAATATTGAGAAACATTCAATGCAGTTGGAAAATCAATCTTTAAACCGTCGTTTGAAAGTTGTGTAAATAATACACTTTGATTTTGAAAGATTACTGAATCTACGAATAAATTAAATGATAAATCAAAATAAATTTCATTTAACCCATTAGTAAATGGGATAAATCCGGTTTTAACAGAACCTTTGATATAAAACTGCGAAGGATCAACTTCTAATTTTAGTGTATGATTGACAATATCGTAAGTATGAGGCACAATTGAAGGTTGATAGCCCGTGGATAAAATTGAAGATTTTAGTTCTGAGCAAACAATCTCTTCCAGCCTCTGCGCATCATATACCAGTGATTGCTGAGCTTGAACATGAAAACTTAGAAATAAAACACCTAAAATGATACAAAAAATCTTTTTTTTCATAAAGGATGAATTACTGTGGTTAACTCTTCGGAAAGCCTTTTTTTCATTTCTTCCATATTTTTTATTACCTGCATAATAGCAACGATTACTTCGGCATCGGTAGTGTTTTTCAATTTCTTCTTTTCATCTTCAATCATCAAGTTAATATGGCGAAGCCTTAACTGATGCAAGGCTTCCACCACCGCCGCATGTAATTTTTCTTCTTCAGGCACTGTAAAAATATGAAGCCGCTCTTCCCAGTTTTTGCTCATGGTATATCGAGGAATAATTAATTCGATGGCTAAATTTCTTACCTCGTCGTCATCATGCCGAACAAAAAACTGCTGAACGGATTCTTGCGTATGCGTATTTAAGATCAAGTTTTGATACTCTATAAAAACCTTATTGTGAGTAGGATGAACGAAATGAATATCATCCATTGCCAATTCATCCATTATCATTTCGTGTACTTTTTCTCTGTATTCTATGGTTTCTCCGTCCTCATTTTTTTCGTGATATACTAAGTCCAAGTGGCCATAATTCAGTAACAATCGTAAAATTTCTCGCTCCTGAGCATGAGTATTAAGTTCAAGCTGAAGAGGTGGTTCAACCTTAATAGTTTCGATCGGTAAAACATCCCATTCGGCAGACTCTCCTCTTTCTTTCTTTTGCTTTTCTTTAAGTTTATTTCTGCGAAGTTTGTTGAGCTCATTAAACAAAGTTTGCTCCGGCACATTCATCAATAAAGCGCACTGCTGCACAAACATGTTTCGAACAATCCCATCCGGGATTAAAGCAATGCTTTCTACCATATCTCTTACAACCCCCGCCCTTTTAATCGGATCTGTACCGGCTTCTTGCAGTAATATATCGGCTTTAAAACGAATAAAGTCTTTTCGATTTGTACTTAAAAAATTCACTAATTCATCATGCGAAACTTTTCTGGAAAATGAGTCGGGGTCTTCTCCATTGGGAAATAATATCACATGCACATTCATTCCTGCTTCCAAAATCATGTCTATTCCCCGAAACGAAGCCTTTATTCCCGCTGCATCGCCATCATACAAAATGGTTATATTGGGTGTATATCGTTTAATAAGTTGTATTTGACCTTCGGTAAGTGAGGTTCCTGAAGAAGCCACCACATTTTCTATCCCAGCCTGATGCAGTGAAATTACATCGGTATATCCTTCAACTAAATAACAATTATCTTCTTTAATAATCGCTGATTTGGCAAAATACAAGCCATACAGAATTTTACTCTTGTTGTATATTTCAGATTCTGGAGAATTGATGTATTTCGGAGTAGATTTGTCTGCTTTCAGAGTTCTTCCGCCAAAGCCTAATACACGCCCGGTAATGTTGTGAATTGGAAACATTACTCTTCCCCGATATACATCTACATTTTTTTCACCGGAAGAAGTAAGTCCAACGGCTTTCAGATATTCTAATTTATACCCATGTTGTTTCGCTGCTGTTGTAAAGTGTGCCCAATCATCCTGAGCATATCCTAAACGAAATTTCTTAATGATTTCGTCGCTAAAACCTCGTTCATGAAAATAGCTTAGCCCAATAGCCTGCCCTTTGGGATCATTCCATAATTGGTCAATAAAAAACTGTTCTGCAAATTGGTTAACGGCATACAGGCTTTCCTTGAGATTTTGTTCTTCCTGATATTCCGGACTAACCGCTGTTTCTTCAATTTCAATGTTGTATTTTTTTGCCAGATACCTTAATGCATCCGGATACGAATAATGTTCATGATCCATAATGAACTTCACAGCATCGCCCGAAGCTCCACAACCAAAACACTTATAGATCCCCTTAGCAGGCGATACGGTAAAAGAGGGTGTTTTTTCGGTATGAAAAGGACATAACCCCAGCCAGTTGGTACCCCTTCGCTTTAAATTCACAAACTCTCCTACGACCTCTTCTACCCTTGCAGTATCTCGTATCCGTTCTATGGTTTCTTTACTGATCAAGTTTTTGGCTTATATTACAAAATTAAAATTTTACCCCAATTCTGCACTTTAATTTTTTCCAAAATTACCGTCAGAGTATCAATATTAGGCTGCTTAAGCGGCTGTTCGTTGCAAGTCCTCGGGGCTCAGCCATACAGGGCATCGGGGTAGCGGTGTCTTCGTGCCCTCAGCCCCGCTACCCCGTGCCCTGTGGGCTTCGCCCCTGCGGGCTTTCCACTTCCATCCGCAGCAGTCCGCCCCGCAGAGGCGGATAATTTGGAAATGAATCAATTTGAAGATGTGTTGATTTATTGATGTGTTGATTTGAAGATGTATTAATTGCATTGTATTCACAATTCGTAATTGATAATTGGGGTAATGGATGCGTTGTTTACAAACCGCATTGATAATGCGTTTTGGTTGTTGATTGTGGGCGGATGTTGCGTTGAAACATACAGATTGCTTCCCCGCCAAAGGCGGGTTGTAAAGAAGCTATCAAGCATACAGATTGCTTCGGGCTGTTGCCCTCGCAATAACGGTAAGATTATCAGGGCAGCGGATGAATCCGCCCCCTACGAGACGATGAAACACCCGGCCGCCCTCCTCTAATACAGTATGATAAAAAACTGTAATAAAAGTTTTGGATTTATCAAATTGGAAATTCGCAGTGTATTAGATGATGGATTGATTTGGGAATATCCGACATTGGGCAAAAATTATGCATGCGAATGCTTAATTCTTTATTGATTGGAGTTTAATTGTATTTCCTAATATTTTTATTGAACACTTACTTGGTTTTCCCTTTATTAAAATAAAGTTCTTTGGGTGGTCCATCTGTCTTCTCATCCCAAACATACCACTTACCTTCCTGCCACCCGTCTTTGTAGTGCCCTTCCATTAACTTTTTTCCAAGTATGGTGTGATAGGTATATTTTCCGTTGCCATTTATTACTAATGGCTTCCCACGGCGGTCCCACGCATTGTACACCTTTTCTACCCCGTTTACATATTCTACCTCTTTATGTTTTTGTCCATCTTCAAACCAGTAGGTCCATTTTCCCACTTTATTGTCAATTCCAAACTGCGGTCCTTCCATCATCTTTATCCCATGTTCATACCAATAGTAGGTCATTCCATCCAGATTGTTGTTTTTATACGTTCGCTCTTCCTTTAAATTTCCATTGGGCCACCAATGATATAACTTACCTTCCTGCGAATCTTCTTTAGCATAGCCCTGTGCTGATTTTTTTCCGTCTTTGTAATAAATAAACCAGTCGCCATTCAAATAGCCTTGGTTATAATTATACAGTTTGTAAAGCTCTCCGGTAGGATAATATTCCTTAAAGGTCCCATCAATAAAATTATCGTAAAAGGTAAATTCATAGCGCAGTTTCCCGTCAGGATAATAACCTTTGGCCGGACCATTCATTAAATGATTTTTCAAGGTGTATTCTAACGCCACCTTGCCATCAGCATACAACTGTACCCAACGTCCGTTGGGCAAACTATCCCAAGCACTGAATTTCGGCAAATCCTTCAAGGTAGCAAACCGCTTGTTGAATACATACCGCCCATCGCTCCCCACCGTATAATCCGGTTGCTGAGCTATCAGCGAAGTTGATAAAAACATGCTGCAAAAAAACAATTTCCATCTTTTCATGCGTGGTAAAACTGCAAGGATTATTCCGAACTTACCACACATCAAAAAGATTTTTTTTAAACCACGCTTGTGCAAATTATAAATGCGACTTTAATTCCAACAGGAATTCACGAATCGTAATGAGTGATTTGACAATCTCTACCTGATTAAGAGTGTCTGGTTTATTTTCTTTGAGCTTTTTCTTTGCACCTTCTAATGTATATCCCCTTTCCTTTACCAAATGATAAATGATGTAAAAATTATCCAAATCTTCTTTGGTAAACAGGCGATTGCCCTTTTTATTTTTCTTGGGCTTGATGATGTCAAATTCTTTTTCCCAAAAACGAATCAGTGAAGTGTTTACGCCAAACTTTTCAGCTACTTCGCCAATGCTGTAATACAGCTTTAAATCGTCTTTTTCTTTGTATGGCATAAAAGAATTCTTCTCTCAAATATACAGAATATCACATTGTAAAAAAACAATTTCTTTGTATGATTGCCATAGCGTGTTTTGCTTGTAGTAGCAGAGGGATGTGATACAGTACAGCGGATCGTGGGGGACATCCATCTGGCGGACGCCCTAAAGGGCGGACGCCCAAGCTGTAATCTTTGCCCACACACCTTGCTGCAACCGCCACTGCCAGTTGATGCTTTCCCTTTTGCCCTGTCTCCCTGCAATTCATTGCAAGGAAGTTTTGACCCGCCAAAGGCGTAAAATCTGACGAAGAAATCGCACTTCAAATCTGCTGCGGATGGAAGTGGAAAGCCCGCAGGGGCGAAGCCCACAGGGCACGGGGTAGCGGGGCTGAGGGCACGAAGACACCGCTACCCCTTGCCCTGTGTGGCTGAGCCCCGAGGACTTGTAACGTACAGCCGCTTGATGCAGCCTGATAATACTTTAATGACAATTTGGGGAATTATTCAATGTTCAAATTTTTTATTAAGCTAATAAACCTTTTATTGGTACAGAACGTAGTAA
>CALEWF010000022.1 GCA_937925455.1 uncultured Flavobacteriales bacterium
TCTTTACTTAAATATTCATAGTTTCCTGAAACCCAATCTAGATATTCGATTTGAGTAATATTACCATTTAAATCATATTGATAAAAATATTTGTAATCTGGCTCCCAACTGGATGATAAATTATTCCATATATAAACGATATATATATCAATGTTATTATTTGCATTATAAGAATATAAATACTTTCGATTGTTAACCCAATTACCACTTGACCAATTAAAGTCTATAATCTCAGTTACTTGTCCGTTTGAATTGTATGTATAGATATCTTTATCATCATTCACCCATGAAGCACCATCCCATACTTGACCTAACTTTTGGCTTAGCCATCCGTTGGCATCATAGTTATTTTGATAACGATAACTGTTAACCCAAGAAGAAGTAACATTATCGTATATTTTGTAAAGTTCCAAGTCTTTATTCCCAAAGGTAGTCTCGTACGTGTAAAAAGCAGAATCACTATAAATCCATGAAGATGAAAAAACGTCAAAATCATCACTACGATTACCTATTAAACGTAAATTACCAGTTGGAGTACCTTTCAAACTTTTTAAATAATTGAAAGTCCAATCCTTTAAACTAGGGTGATAGTTCGGGATGGGATTACTAATGGGAGGAAGATTTTGAATGGAATCGTTATTATATTGGATGGCTTGAGCATTCAGTAATTTGATAATAACAATTACACTTGCAAAGGTAAAAATAATACTTTTCATGATTTATAAAATTTATTGGTTTATACAAAGCTAAGCTTTAATTCCTGTAATTTTATTATCTAAAATGTTAATATTTTTTGCTTGCGGCTTTTTTGGCAATCCCGGCATCAGCATGATCTCGCCACATTGTACCACCACAAATTCAGCACCTGCATTCAGGTACACCTGATCAACATGCAGGGTAAACCCCGTTTGCATTCCTGCATTATCAGCCTGGTCTGTAAAACTGTATTGTGTTTTTGCCATGCAAATAGCAAGATTTTTTAGTTGTGGTTCAAGTTTTTCAATTTGTTTTTGGGCTTTGACAGAAAAACTGACCTTTCCGGCTCCGTAAATGGTAGTAGCTATTTTGTGTATTTTATTCTGAAATGAATCTTCCAATCCATAGGTAAATCGGAGCGGCCGTTCTGGCAATTCGGTTAGTTCACATATTTTTTCAGCCAATAGAACGGCTCCTTCTCCGCCCGAGTCGTATCCTTGATGCGCAACAAAAGGTACTTTTTGTTCGGTACAAAATGTTTCTAGCTCGGCTATTTCTTCCGGAGTATCACCGAGATGCTGATTCAGGGTAACCAATACCCGCTGGTTGAATGACTGTAGGATATGGATATGTCTTTCCAGATTCCACAAACCAGCCTGCACAGTTTCATTACCCTGAGCTTTTCCATGCAGTTTCAGGGCAGGGATGGTTACTACCAAAACACTGAGTGCAGGGTTTAATTTTGCTGTACGACATTTAATATTGAAAAATTTTTCGGCTCCCAGATCACTTCCAAATCCTGCTTCGGTAACGGTATATTCGGCCAGGTTTAGTGCCCAACGGGTAGCTATTAGGCTATTGCATCCGTGAGCAATGTTGGCAAAAGGCCCGCCGTGCACTAGGGCTGGTCCACCTTCGGCTGTCTGAACCAGGTTGGGTTTGAATGCGTCTTTTAGTAGTGCTGTGATAGCACCGGTTACACCGAGCTTATCGGTGGTGATGGCTTCACCGTTATATGCATATCCTATAATCATTCGCCCGATCCGTTTGTGCAGATCTTTTAAGTCTTTGCTTAAACAAAAAACAGCCATCAGGTCTGAAGCAGGAGTAATTACAAACCCGGTTTCCATGGGTTCTCCGTTGGATGCTCCACCCAAGCCTGTAGTGACTTGCCGCAACGAACGGTCATTTACATCCAGGCAACGCTTCAGGGTGATGGTTTTTAATCCTTCTGGTTTTCCCTGGTGAATAAACCGGTAGTTTTCTGCCAGTGCTACCAGCATATTGTTGGCTGCTGTGATGGCATGAAAATCTCCGGTAAAATGGAGGTTGATATCGTCTGAAGGTTCCAGTATGGCTTTGCCGCCGCCAGCAGCTCCGCCTTTCATTCCAAAGTTTGGTCCCAGCGATGGTTCCCTCAGTGCTGCTATAACAGATTTGCCTAGTTTGCGTAACCCCATGGCCAGCGAAATGGTTGTAACGGTTTTACCGTTGCCCTGCTTGGTAGGGTTGATGGAAGTAACAAGAATTAGCTTTCCTTGTTTTTTTTCTGCAGGCAATCCATTCAGTTTGGCTTTGTAGTATCCGTAAGGTTCAATGACCGATGTATCCAGTTTCAACTCACCGGCAATTTCTGTAATAGGTCTCATGTGCTTTTACAAGAATTTTTTCAAATGTGATACAGCAAAAATTTTCAAACTATGAGAAAAATCATGTTTATATGTTTTTTTAATTCAACATTTATACTCCACAACTGTTTGTACCTTTAACCTATGGAATTATCATCCTCCAAACTGATGAGTGAAGCCGTGGAAGCATTTGCATCATTACCTGGCATTGGTCGTAAAACTGCTTTACGACTGGTACTTCATTTATTACGCCAGGAGGAATCGCAGGTGAATCATTTTGGAGAAATCTTGCTACGGCTCAAAAAAGATATCCGCTTTTGCAGGCAATGCCATCACATTGCAGAGCAAGAACTTTGCGAGTTTTGTTCCAATCCTTCACGTGATGATTCGGTGATTTGTGTTGTGGAAGATATTAAAGATGTTTTGGCTATTGAAAATACACATCAATTTCGGGGTTTGTACCATGTGCTGGGAGGGCGCATTTCGCCCATGGAAGGAATCGGACCTTCAGACCTTCAAATCGAAAGTTTGTTAGATCGTATTGCTAAAGGTAACGTTCAGGAAGTAATTCTTGCCATGAGCAGTACTATGGAAGGCGATACCACCAATTTTTATCTATTTAAAAAAATGTCGGCATATCCGATTCAAATTACCACCATTGCCCGTGGAATTGGATTTGGCGATGAATTGGAGTATGCAGATGAAATGACCTTGGGACGCTCCATCATTCACCGCATGCCTTACGAAAAAACACTGGTTAATAAATAGTTCAAGCATAGTAATTATACTACTTCTACATTGATTTAATTTTCAATACATGGTAGTTTCATTTTTTGTGGGCAAGTAGCGTGTTTCTCTGCCTTGTAGGGGCGGATTCACCCGCTGCCCTGAAGGGCAACTGCTGGGGATGGAAGTGAAAAGCCCGCAAGGGCGAAGCCCACAGTGCACAGTGTAGCGGGGCTGAGGGCACGAAGACACCGCTACACTGATGCAATGTGTGGCTTTTGCCCTGAGGACTTGTAACGGACAGCCCCATAAAGCAGCCAAATAATTCAACAGTTTTGTGCTTATACAAAACATCATTTACATTGATTTCTGAACAAATACCATATTCTAACATTCAGGCATTCTCACTATCTTGGGCTGCCAATGAAGCTTTCTGTTATCATAGTAAATTACAATGTTGCCTATTTCTTAGAGCAATGCTTGCAAAGTGTACAAAAGGCCATAGTGCTCATGGATAATCAATACGGTAAGCATTGTACGGAAGTATATGTGGTTGACAATCATTCGGTAGATGGTTCTAACGAAATGGTAGAAGCTCGCTTCCCTTGGGTAAAGTTGATTAAGAATACAGAAAACGTAGGTTTTTCGAAGGCTAATAACCAAGCCATGAAAATAGCATCCGGTGAGTATATGTTGTTACTAAATCCGGATACGGTGATTGAAGAAGATACGCTGCTCAAGGTAGTTCAGTTTATGGATAAACATCCGGAGGCCGGTGGTTTGGGAGTGAAGATGGTGGATGGGAAAGGAAATTTTTTGCCCGAATCTAAACGTGGATTGCCTACCCCTTGGGTGGCTTTTTACAAAATATTCGGACTATCGGCCTTATTTCCGCGTTCAAAACGATTTGGCCGATATCATTTAGGGTATTTGAGTAAAGACGAAGTTCATGAAGTGGAGATATTGGCCGGTGCCTTTATGTTGATGCGTAAATCAGCGTTGGATAAAGTAGGTTTGCTGGATGAAGATTTTTTTATGTATGGGGAAGATATTGATCTTTCGTGGAGAATTATCAAAGGTGGTTTTAAAAATTATTATTACCCTCATACCCGTATAATTCATTATAAAGGAGAAAGTACCAAAAAAAGCAGCGTTAACTATGTGTTTGTATTTTATCGGGCTATGATCATTTTTGCTCGAAAACATTTTGCCCAACGTCATGCACGTGCGTTTTCTCTGCTGATACACTTAGCTATTTATTTACGAGCCACCATTGCCGTATTGCAGCGCATGATAAAATTTATTGCATTTCCTGCGCTTGATGCTGGCCTTGTCTTTACAGCTATGGCTGGTTTAACTGCTTACTGGGAGCAAAATCATAAATATGTGGAAGGAGGGGGGTATCCTTTATTATTCAAATTTGTCTTTCTACCGTTGTACGTGCTTATTTGGGTGATAGCTGTTTATATGAGTGGCGGTTACGAACGGCCTTATAAAACGAGTAGGATTATTCGTGGGGTGGCTTGGGGAACTTTATTTATTTTAGTGTTATACGCATTATTGCCGGAAGAATTTCGTTATTCCCGGGCTATTATTTTGTTTGGTTCATTGCTGGCTGTTTTTGTTTTTATGGCAACCCGAATTACAGCTCATTTTATTCGCTATAAAAATTTAGCTTTTGAACAAGGTGCTCGCAAACGCGTTATGATTGTAGGTTCAGAAGAAGAATGTAAACGAGTGGAAGAGTTAATTCGAACCACACAAAGTAGTGCAGATATTATCGGTTTTGTATCCCCCTATGCTATAACTAAAGCTTTATCAGAAAAGCATTTGGGAAACTTATCGCAAGTAACCGATTTGATACCCATTTACCAGATACAAGAAGTAATATTTTGTGCTAAAGATATTACTTCCTCACAGATTATAGATCAGATGTCGCTCATCAATACAGCTGATGTAGATTTTAAGATTGCACCGCCGGAAAGTGAATTTATTATAGGTAGTAATTCCATACATCGAAGCGGTGAATTGTATGTGGTAGATTTGAATGCCATCAATAAGCCGGTGAACCGAAGAAATAAACGATTGCTGGATGTACTATTATCCATGGTATTTCTGTTGCTAAGTCCTGTATTATGGCTCATACAAAAACAACGGGCTGGATTTTTTAAAAATATTTTTGAGGTGCTTGGTGGCAAAAAAACATGGGTGTCTTATGCAATTATAACAGATAGCTTAAAGGATAACCGATTGCCGAAAATCAAACCGGGTATTCTAAATTCAGCAGATGCAACGGATATTCGTATTGATGACGAAAAAACCTTGCGTCGTTTAGATATGCTGTATGCTAAAGATTATCATCCAAGTATTGATTTGAATATAATATTTCGCAATCTGCAAAATATAGGGAGAAGAGATTAATGTAGCTGAAAATAAAATCAGCTCTCTAATAATTCTGCATCACATATCGATAATTTCTGAAAATAAGCATTTGAATGCTTTGATTTTCCCAACCGTGCTGGTCGTGTTCTTTTTGAAACTGGTAATGAACCGGCTGTGGTATAGGGTCTGTTTTTTCATGCAGGCATTCGCAGGTTTTTTCACCATATTTAGCCAGCATGGATAGCATTTGATAGGTAACATAATAGCCTTTAAAGGCATAGACGTCCGGGTCGGTTTTCATCAATTGTTGATATTTTGCAATAAAGGATGCATTGGCTGAATCTAGAAAGTTTGCAAAGTTCACGGTAGGAATATGCAAGTTCAAATTTTCATAGTAATCAGCTTCTACATTATTGAACTCCAGCCATTCATCTGTTCCAACGATGCTTACATCGATTTTTTCGGTTGCTTTATTGATTTTAGTTAGGTAGTCTTTCACTGTAATTTCACGAGTGCATGGAAAGATGATGATGTTTTTTATGTCTTTACGAAGTGCGCCTAAAGCACCGCCTGTTCTTAATCGGGTAAAATGAAAGTGAGAAGTGTCTTTTCCAGCTATATTTTTTAGTGCGTGATAATAATATAAATGCATCAAAGAATCTTTTTTAGAACCTGGGTCAACCAAAATATAATTGGCATTGGGGTAGAAGGTGGTAAGATATTTTATGGTGCGATTAGCTACCGATGCTTCATCGGGAGTAATTTTGATAAGGTATGGGCGATGTTGAATTAACTGATCGGAACGTGAAAAAGGTGATACTACCGGAATTTTATGACGGGTAGCAAATTCTGCAACCGGAGCAATATTGGCACTGTATAATGGACCAATGATCATATCCATGGTTTTAAGTTCTGGTTTTGAAAGGATATTTTCTACCTGATCACTATCGTTTTTACTGCGTGTATCGTACACAAAAACTTCTAGTTGTAATCCGATATTTTTTAATGAATCAAGGGCTACACGGGCACCTCCAAAAAATTCTGCTGCAATTTTTGTATTTGTTTTTCCTCCGCTGGTAAATGGTAGTAAGAAAGCGATGCGAAAACTTTTCTTTTCTGTTTGAAAATCTTTACAGTCGTTTAATTTTTTTATGGTTGCAAGCTCCTGTTTGTTTTGTGTAATTTCTTTGTTCGGTTCTTTAATAATTGGTTTATTAGGAGCTTCCTTGGAATCTTGTTCTTGATGCTCTGTGTTTTTTTCTTCAGATTTAGCGAAGGGAATCCGTATTACTTCACCGGCTTTTAATCCATTTTTAACCTGCGGATTTTGTGCAATGATTTCTTCAACGGTGGTTCCATATTTTCTGGAAATACCATACAAGGTTTCACCTTCTTGTACAGTATGTTCTTTCAGGGTTACCTGCTTTGTATTTTTGGAATCTTTATTGCTGTTTGCATTTTCATTTCCAGGAACCGGAAATTTGAGTATTTGATCTATCTTAATTCCGCTGATAGCAGATTTATTGTAATAAAAAATGGTATCCTGACTTACTCCATATTGTTTTGAAATGCCGTACACCGTTTCTTTAGGTTGTACTTTATGTACATAAAATTTACGCCCTCCAATGATTTCTGTTTGCTGAGCATAACTTAAAATAAGATTCAGCAACAAATAGCTTATTGTAAAAATTAGGCGTGCCACTCGAATATGTATTATACTAAATTTCATGTATGATTATTCCCATTCAATGGTTGCAGGCGGTTTAGAACTAATATCAAAAACCACCCGATTAACACCTTTTACTTTATTGATAATTTCATTAGAAACTTTGCCCAAAAAATCATACGGTAGATGGGCAAAATCAGCCGTCATGCCATCGGTGGAGGTTACTGCCCGCAGGCAAACAGCATTTTCGTATGTACGTTCATCACCCATTACTCCAACAGAGTTTACAGGTAAAAAGATAGCACCTGCTTGCCAAACTTGATTATATAATCCTTCTGCTTTTAATCGTTGAATAAAAATATAATCAGCTTCTTGCAAAATGCGTACCTTTTCTTCAGTTACATCTCCCAAAATACGAATACCTAAACCTGGTCCTGGAAATGGATGACGGTGGAGGAAGGAATCAGGAATGCCCAGTTCATGGCCCATACGCCTTACCTCATCTTTGAACAACATTCGTAAGGGTTCTACAATTTTTAAATTCATTTTGGCCGGTAACCCGCCTACATTATGATGTGATTTTATGGTTACGGAAGGGCCTTTTACAGATACTGATTCAATTACATCTGGGTAGATTGTTCCTTGCCCCAGCCATTTTACGTTCTGAATTTTTTTTGCCTCTTCATCAAAAACATCAATAAAAGTTTTACCGATGATTTTTCGTTTCTGTTCCGGATCAGATACTCCTTTTAAGGCATGTAAAAAAACTGCTTTTGCATCGCAGGCAATGACATGTAAGCCCAATTGCTGATAATTTTCCTGTACATCATGAAATTCATTTTTTCGCAGTAATCCGTTATCAACAAAAATACAATACAGGTTATCGCCAATGGCTTTGCTGATTAGTACCGCTGCTACCGTAGAATCAACACCTCCTGACAGACCCATTACTACTTTATCATTCCCAAGTTGTTCTTTTAGGCTTTGCACAGTTTCTTCAATAAAAGCAGAAGGAGTCCAATCACCGCGGCAACCGCATATTTTGAGGAAATTAGATATTATTAAAGAGCCTTGTGTACTATGATATACTTCCGGATGGAATTGTAAACCATAAATTTGTTTTTTTTCATTGGCAAACGCAGCAACCGGAATAGAATCGGTAGAAGCAATAATGTGAAAGTCTGACGGAACTACGATAATCGAATCGCCGTGAGACATCCAAACTTGGCTTCCGTTTTCTACCCCATGTAATAAGGGAGATGAAACTAAATTGGCAAGGTGTGCTCTTCCGTATTCCCGATGGGTGCTTCGCTCTACATTTCCACCGCCTTGTTCGGCAATAAGTTGAGCACCATAGCAAATACCCAACACCGGAACTGGCGAGTTTTTCCAGTCAAAAACCGGGAAAAGCGCATTGGGTTCTTTAATAGAAAAAGGACTACCGGAAAGTATGACTCCCCGAATGGTTTCATCGGGCTGAAATGCATAGTTGTAAGGATGTATTTCGCAAAATACATTATGTTCTCTTACGCGTCGGGCAATTAATTGGGTATATTGTGACCCAAAATCAAGAATGATTATTTTTTGGTGCATGTGCAAAAGTAGCAAAAACCCTTCAACTGATAGATAAAAAGGAGAAGTACGATTTGGAATTATTTATCTGTAATAACAAATTCGGTTCTACGATTTAAAGCCCGACCTTGTTCGGTTTTATTAGTGGATATAGGTTTAGTTTCACCAAAACCTTTATACGTCATTCTTTCTTTAGAAATACCAATACTAATCAGGTATTCATAAACCGAACGGGCACGATTATCAGAAAGTATCATATTGTCGTTATCATTCCCTACATCATCAGTATGACCATGTATTGCAATTTTTATTGTTGGATTGGCTTTTAAAAAAGCTGCAAACTCTTCAATGATGAATTTAGCTTTATCACTCAATTCATACGAGTTGGTGGCAAAGTTGATATCGTTAAGGCGATAGGCTGTACCAACTTTTATTTCTTCAGTTTTTAGATTTACTTGTGCTGGTTTACCAACGCCTAATTCTTCTTTATTGATGAGTTTGGAGGTAAATGCAATTCCTTCTTCTTTTATGGTAAGAATATGATCATCTTTAGCAGTAACTATAGCTACATACGAACCATCTTCCTGATTTACGTCAATTTTAGTTACTTCTTTTGTAACGGTATTTTTAACTTCAATTTGCTTTGCGGTAACTTTATTGTCGTTGCTTTTTACAGTACCTTCTACATAGATAACTTCTTCCGGACGAGCTGTTTCATACAATTCAAATGTGTAAATATCCAGTCCACCCGGTCCGTTGAGCTTGTCAGAAGAATAATATCCGGTTTTACCATCTAAGCTTACAAAAAAGCTAACATCGTCGCCCGGGGTATTGATGGGTTTTCCTAAGTTACGTGGTTTTGTCCAATTGCCTTTTTCATCTTTTTTAGAAAAGAAAATATCATAACCACCAAATCCCTTGTGGCCTTTGGAAGAAAAATAAAGGGTTTGGCTATCGGAATGCAAGAATGGGGTAAGTTCATTGTCTGGGGTGTTAATGGTTGGGCCTAGATTAACAGCCGGTCCCCATTCTCCGTTTTCTTGTTTGGTGCTTATGTAAAGGTCAACACCACCAAATCCCCCGGGCCTGTTGGAAGCAAAAATCAAGGTCTTTCCATCATAAGAGATGGTAGGTTGTGAATCCCAGGCATCCGAATTGATTCTTGAGCCTGCATTGACAAAAGGTTGCCACTGGTTGTCTTTAAATTCAGTTTTCCAAATATCACAAAACTCTACTTGATTGTTTTGGCAAATTACAAAGTACATTTGTTTATTATCAGCGGTAATGGTGGCTGCACCATTGTTGTATTTATTATTAAATGGCTTAGGCATTGGCTCACCAGCATCAAACACTCCGTTTACCAGCGTGCTTTTATTGAAAATTTCTACATAATTAACACCACTGTCGTAGGTTTTATCCATGCTTTTGCCGTCTATTTTCGTTTTTCGGATAAAATAAAAACTACGGTTATCCGGTGATATACTTGCCAAGTACTCATCCTGAGGAGTACACACATTGGGCATTACTTTGGGATCAAAAGGCACCGGTCTGGAAAAAATAGCATCATAATCTTTTATTTCCTGCAATAAATTTTTTGCCAGCTTATAATCTTCATCATCCTGAATATCATAGGTTAAAAATTTTTCAAAATACCGGATAGCCTCTTGATAGTTGGAGGCTTGGTATGCAATGAGTCCTAAAAAAAAATGGGTGTAAGGCGAGTATTCAGAGCAAATATCTCGAACCGCTTCTAATAGGTCTTTGGCCAGGTCTTTTTTACCTTGTTTAAAATAACCGGTTCCAAGTTCAAAAAGTGCTTCGTAAAAACTATTTTCAATGGCTACGGCATCGTTCAGTAACTTTCTTTTTTCGGACATGTTACCTTCTTTTTGCGCTTTGGCATACAATTTTAGAGCCGCTTTATTGGACGTAGGTTCACAGGCATCTTTGTTAATTTGAAAATTCTGTGAAAAACCATTTTCAGTGATTAAGAAAAAACCAAGTAAAAACCCCAAAATGCGTATCATATTTATTTTATCTCGCTAATTAAACTCAATAAATACAAAATTAGTATTACCCGCTTTTTCTAATAACAAAAATAAGGCCCGAAAATAAGAACATGGTGTTAATAAAATTTATAATTGTAAGGTTGAATTGCATCAACATGTTTTAAATGTTAGCTCACAAAAATGCAAAGTTCGCAATTTAGTTCTCGTTTTTTGGTGTAATTCTCTTTACTGATTTTAAATTCTTTGTTACCCTCTTTGCTCTCTATAGTAGTTTGGTATAGATTATTGAAATAGAATATCTTATCTAAA
>CALEWF010000023.1 GCA_937925455.1 uncultured Flavobacteriales bacterium
AATTAAATATCTTCCATCCAAAAATTTAGTACCACGTACATGATTTCCAATGGGCTCTAACTCCAGTTCTTCACCTTCGGCAAGCACTTCGTGAAAACGATGTCCAAATTTTTTAACAAGTTTCTTCCATTGTAAAATGGCTCTTGGATTTTTTAGAATCAATTCTTCCAACGTTGATTTTCCATCTCCCTTGGCTCTTAAAAATTCTTTCACGGTTACAGAAGCTACTCGTCCCATGGTTTCGCCCGGAAGAATGTAATACAAAATGGCAAACTCTTCTTTGAAGGTAACAAATTCTTGTATAATAAAAGGAATAGCAAGCTTTTTAATGTATGCCTCCAGTTGTTCGTCTGATGTGATCCGCTCAACCATAAATCCTCTTTCCCCACGGTCGGGCTTAGCAATAATGGGATATACAAGGCCTGCATCTACCATGAGTTGTTTAATTTCATGTAAAGTAGCATTGGGTTTTGGATAAATGGTTTTCGGCTTGAATTCATCTGGAATCATTTGCAAGATTGGAGTTTTTGTTTCGCCCAGCATGCCACCGGTTTCTATTCCCGGGTTAGCAGCATTAAAAAACCATAATGCCCGGGCACGAATGCACAACCAAGCATAATAAAAAAACACCGGAAAATAAACTACGGAAAATGGCCAGTACTCCCAGTGTAGTAATTTAATAAAAAAAGGGCGGTCTTTCCAGCTATGATATCGGGGCTTGTACACGTTGCAAGGGGAGTTGAAAGTGATTAATTATTCCAAATTGCAGGTCAGCATAATGCATATTTAGTGCTTCTGGCTGATGATATACTGATGTGATGCTTACGGTTTTTACCTGGGACTTTTTCAGCAAATAGCCATTGCTGTTGTATAATCCATGAAATTCCATGATAGATTGAGCACTCAATACCGGTGAAGAATCAAGCCATGTCAAAAAACGTTGTTCTTTTTGATTCGCTTCCTCCGAATTGTACAGTGTAGCAGACGACCAGATATAAGGTTGCTCTTTATTTAGTATCCGGATGTATCGTTCATTTCCATCGTACCGAAGTTCACAAAACTCGTCCTGATTTATCAGTAGTAAGGTAAATGGCTCTATTTGATGAAGATCAACCTGCTCTGCAAATTGAGTGGGAGAATTTGCTTCAAAATATTCTAATAGTATCAACCCCCGGCTTTTTCGATAGGGCAACTTCCGCTCATGCTTTACAAAAGCGCCATTCAGTAAGCAAGCCACCTGCCCCCCTGAAGCCATGGCAATCCATGACCCTCCGGCTTGTGCATCTCTTGGAAAAACTACTTTGAAAGTACCATTCCAAAGTTCATAAGGCTTGGGAGCCTCAGTGATTCGGGTGGGAGATTCATCGCGGTTGGAAGTTAAAAAAAAGCCTTTCTGCGCCGGAATATATGTTACTGTACACATACGCTTTGTTGATGTTTAATGGTAGAAGGTGCAATGCCAAAATCGTTGGGAAGAGCGATATACGGAAAGTTGGATAAAACTCCCACTTTGATTATTGCCATATGATGTATAGCATGTTCCAGGCAATAGGTTACCTCACGTTTCATATTCGTTGGCATCGCATCCGTATCATCATTTTGTGTATCATAAGCAACAATGAGTTGAAGCGGCTGATATAAATCGACACGTTCCAGCTGGTAAAGAATTTGATGTATTGCCTCTATTGCATTATTCGGCTCTTGTTGTAACGAACGGTTACGTTCTCGGCGATCATAGTTAATATCATGCTGCGAATGCTGCCTGAGCAAGCACTGATAAAATTCCAAAATATGCCGGGTATGCTCTCCCAGCGATGAACCATTGAATAGGGTTAATGGCTGACGATATGTTTCAGCATCTATTTGTTCAAGAAAAAGGATTAGGTTTTTCAATGTATGGTGCGATGCCGCTAAAATATTCATGATATACAATAGTTGAATAACACGTTAGGTTAAGTTTATTCAGAGCCCGCAAAGGTAGGCATCCTGTTTATTATTGCATAGAATAGATTAGAAATCAGCACTTTTTGGAGTTCGCGGAAACGGAATCACATCACGTACATTGGTCATGCCGGTTACAAATAACAGCAAACGCTCAAAACCAAGCCCGTATCCCGAATGAGGTGCCGTACCAAATTTTCGGGTATCCAAATACCAATACAGCTCTTGTTCAGAGATATGCATTTCCTGCATCCGCTTTCTTAAATAATCTATCCGTTCTTCGCGTTGCGAACCGCCTACAATTTCACCAATACCCGGGAATAAAATATCCATGGCTCGTACCGTTTTCCCATCATCATTCAGCCGCATGTAAAATGCCTTGATATCTTTGGGATAGTCAGTAAGTATTACCGGTTTTTTGAAATGCTTTTCTACCAAATAACGCTCATGTTCGCTTTGCAAATCAGTGCCCCATCCCTGTATTGGATATTGAAATTTCTTTTCTTTATTGGGCTTTGATTTTTCTAATATTTCAATCGCTTCAGTATAGGTAATTCGTTCAAACGGATGTTCAACCACAAAGTGTAATCGTTCTAAAAGCGACATTTCACTACGCTCTTCCTTTTTTTTGTTTTTCTCTTCATCCAGCGCTCGTTGGTTTAAAAAGGCCAAATCATCCGCACAATGATCCAATGCATATTGAACCAAGTATTTCAAATTGGCTTCGGCCAAATCCATGTTATCATTCAAGTCGGCAAAGGCTACCTCCGGTTCTATCATCCAGAATTCGGCCAGGTGGCGTGCTGTATTTGAATTTTCAGCCCGAAACGTAGGCCCAAAGGTGTATACCTTACCCAAAGCAAGTGCTGCCAATTCAGCTTCGAGCTGGCCAGACACAGTAAGATTGGTTTGACGGCCAAAAAAATCTTCCCTAAAATCTACTTCACCATCTTCAGTAAGTGGGGGATTTTTAGGGTCAAGCGTAGTTACCCGAAACATTTCACCAGCACCTTCCGCATCGCTGGCGGTAATGATGGGAGTATGTATATTGTAAAAACCACGGTCATGAAAAAATTTGTGCATGGCATACGTCATGGCATGGCGAATACGAAAAACCGCTCCAAAAGTGTTGGTACGAAACCGAAGGTGTGCAATTTCACGTAAAAATTCCAACGAATGTGCTTTGGGTTGTAGGGGATAAACCTCTCCTTTCGAAACATCGGCTTCTGAATCACCCAAAATTTCCAATTCTTCCACCAATACTTCCACTTTCTGCCCTTTGCCTAACGATTCGGCCAGCGTTCCCGTTATGCTTAAACATGCACCTGTAGTAATCCGTTTTAATAACTCCTCGTCCATCTTTTCAAAATCAACCACACA
>CALEWF010000024.1 GCA_937925455.1 uncultured Flavobacteriales bacterium
CCACTTCCATCCCTGGCAGAACACATCAATTCAATCTGCAGATGTAATGCATAAAAAATTTCTCTACTGCACTATAATAAATTTTATATTCATAGCTATATCTATACCATATAGAGTGTTTTTGTAAAACACAATTACAACAAAGGTGATAAAACTTACGGAAGTAGCTTCTTTGTTTTTTTTTGCAGGACAGTAGTGAAAAAATTTATAGTTAAATTATTGTTACAAGATATTAACGCATATTTGTACCATAAAAAAATATTGATGCAAAACTAAATTCAAACAATGTTACATACTGAAAGAAAAAGATTAACCAAACAAAGTTTTCGCAGGTCTTTACGAATTTTTCGTTACATATCGCCTTATCGTGTTCCATTTATCATTGGCCTAATATGCTTAGCAATTTCTAGTGTTAGTTCCTTGGCTATTTTTTCATCGCTTGGTGAATTGATTGATTTTACCCAACAAAATTTCAAGGAAAAAGTATGGCACGTTACTTTGCTATTAGGTATTTTATTGATTATTCAGGCAATTACATCGTACCTGCGGATTTATACGTTTTCTATTGTTACCGAAAATTCCATTGCCAAACTGCGTAAGGATGTATTCAACCATTTGTTAATTTTACCCATGCAGTTTTATGCATCTAAACGTACCGGTGAACTTTCCAGCCGGATTTCTTCAGATATAAGTACAATTAAAGATTCGCTTACAACGTATTTAGCAGAATTTATTCGTCAAATAATCATCATTATTGGCAGTGTAGCCATTATGTGGTCCACTTCGTGGAAATTGGCTTTGTTTATGCTGGCTACATTGCCGGCATTGGCATTGTTTGCCGTTTCTTTTGGGCGTTATGTAAGAAAACTCTCTAAAAAAGCACAAAATCAAGTGGCAGAATCACAAACCATCGTAGAAGAAACTCTTACCGGAATGGTAACCGTAAAGGCATTTACCGGAGAATGGTTTGAATCACGCAGGTATGCAAAAGTTACCGATGATTTAATTCGTACCGGAATGAAAAATGCAGTTGTACGCGGAATTTTTGCTTCCACGTTGATTGTTTTTTTATTTGGAAGTGTGGTTGCCATTGTATGGTTTGGCTCTAATTTAGTAGCCAAAGGAGAAATTACTGGCGGAAATTTGTTTCAGTTTTTTTTATTGTCTGTTTTCATGGCTGGCTCTGTGGGTGGCTTGGCTGATACGTATTCTCAATTACAAAAATCTATCGGAGCTACTGAAAATTTACTCGATATATTAGAAGAAAAACCAGAAATGAAACTTATTAATGAATTGAAAATAGATGATAAGCGATTTAATGGAAGCATTGAATTTATAAATGTTTCTTTTGCATATCCTTCCAGAAAAGAGTTTCCGGTAATTCGTAATTTAAGTTTTAGTATTGAACCTGGAAAGCAGTTAGCCATAGTTGGGCCGAGTGGTGCCGGAAAATCTACCATCACAGCTTTATTACTTCGTTTGTTTGAGCCTACTTCTGGAACTATTTTAGTAGATGGAAAGCCCGCTGCAGAATATGATCTTACGTTTTATCGAAGTCAGATGGCCTTAGTGCCTCAAGATGTGATTTTGTTTGGAGGAACTATTCGTGAAAATATATTGTATGGTAAGCCCAATGCAACAGAAAATGAAATCATAGAAGCTGCCCGTAAGGCTAATGCTCATGAATTTATCACATCATTTCCGGATGGGTACGATACAATTGTTGGAGAACGGGGTACCAAACTATCCGGTGGCCAACGTCAGCGCATTGCTATTGCCAGGGCTGTTTTAAGTGATCCTGCTATTTTGTTATTGGATGAAGCCACCAGTTCGTTGGATTCAGAATCAGAACGTCAGGTTCAGGATGCCTTAGAAAAATTGATGCAAGGCAGAACTTCTATTGTTATTGCACATCGGCTAAGCACCATTCGAAATGCTGATCAAATTTTAGTGATTGATCGTGGAGAGTTAGTTGAGAAAGGGGATCATCAAACGTTAATGCAAAAAGAAGGAGGATTATACAAGTATCTTACCGGCTTACAAGTTGGTATATGATTAAAACCGGCTTACAATATTTTTTACAGACTGAATGTACGAGCCAACAAAAAGATTTACATGTACCAGCAATGGATAGAGGTTGCAAATAGATAGACGATGTTGCCAGTTTTTTTCCAAAGGAAATTCTTCGTTGTAAGCTTCATAAAAAGCTTCTTCAAATCCGCCAAACAAGGAGGACATGGCCAAATCCATTTCCCGATGTCCATAATATACAGCCGGGTCGTAAATTACAGGATCGCCCTCTATATCCGCCATGCAGTTGCCGCTCCACAAATCTCCGTGTAACAGTGCTGGGGCTTCCTGCGGAAATATTTCATCCAATCGCAAGTAAAGGGATTCAAATTTTTTTACAAGTTGTTCATCGGCTTTACCGTTATCAACAGCAAGTTTTAACATAGGATTGAGGCGGCACTCTATAAAAAATTCTACCCAGTTGGTTTTTGGCGTATTAATTTGTTTTAATGATCCGATGTAGTTGTCGTAATCCAGTCCAAAAGTTGATTGTGTATGTTTATGAATTCGTGCCAAGCCGGTTCCAAAATCTCTCCAGAAATCATAATGGGGTGTTCCGGTTTCAATCATCTCCATCATCAGCATGGACGTGCCTTCGTGCTCAAACACTGAAATTACCTGTGGTACATGCAGGGCACGGGTACTTTTCAATATTTCCAGGTTTTTTGCTTCTACGGTAAAAAGATCAGGATAAGCAGCAGCATTATTGAATTTTACAAAGAAATTTCCTTGATTGGTTTTGATGCTTAGTGCCGTATTAATCGAACCTCCTCCCAACCGAATGAGTTCATTCACCTGTATGGAGGGGTCTATTTTTTTCTTTAGCTCTTCTTGAATGGCATTTTGTAGTTCTATACAATCAGAAACCATGTGTTGATTTTGGCATAAAGTTCAAAAAAAATATTTAATTTTGCATCACACGTAATAACGATTGTTTTTCCTTTTTATTAAACAAAGGGGAATTAGCTCAGTTGGCTAGAGCGCTACAATGGCATTGTAGAGGCCACCGGTTCGAATCCGGTATTCTCCACGTATGCGTCCTCTCAAAGCCCGTACAAAGTGACGGGCTTTGTCATATACAGACTTGACTATGCAAGCATGTCAAATCTATACATGTCAAAGTAAGCACGAAGTGCAGCTTTGTAAGTATGTTGACGACGGAAGTTTATCAGTTTGGTTTTTATAAAAAACTCACAAAGATTTTTCTTCTATTCTTACATCTGCATGGCGTGCAAACCGTCGCATCTCTATCCCATGTCCTTGATCGTACCAATGCCAGAGCCATCCGCCAAATTGTGTATCATGATAATTTTAAAAAAGCTTGATTAATCCTATAATAGTCAGTAGAATTTTGTAATAATGTTGATTTATAAGGGGTGGGATCCGCTTGTTTCTTCGCCTCGTATGGGAGGATTCACACGTTGCCTCGATAATCTTACCGTCATTGCAAGGGCGACAGCCCGAAGCAATCTGTATGCTTGATAGCTTCTTTGCGACACGCCTTTGGCGGGGAAGCAATCTGTATGCTACAATGCATCATCCGCTCACTAGTTACTACCT
>CALEWF010000025.1 GCA_937925455.1 uncultured Flavobacteriales bacterium
CAGAGAATACAAAGGAATACTGTGTGTTTTTACTTTCATTTTCTTTGTGTTCTCCGTGTATCTCTGTGTTCTTTGTGGTTAAAAAATTTGGTTACTATTCGGGTTTAATGCAATTGAAGCAAAATAATTGGTTAACCCCAGGTGGTTACTTCATATAATCGGCTTTAATACAGAAATGAAAATGACTTTGCATTATATGCGGTTTTCTATTGTATAATTTGGGTTGAACTGCTTTTTTATATCAAAAAGCATCCGTCTAAATTTGATTGCTAATTAGGGGTTTAGTTTATTTTCTTATGGTGTCTAAAATTTGAAGAATTGAATGTGAAAAAGTATAGATTAATTTGATCTGCCGGGGATGGAAGTGTAAAGCCCGCAGGGGCGAAGCCCATGGAGCTGCGGGCAGCAGAGCTGACGGCAGGAAGATACTGCTGCCCGCTTAGCACCATGTGGCTGAGCCCCGAGGACTTGCAACGAACAGCCCCTTAGGCAGCCTGATAATAAAAATTGCCTAAAAACATGGAGGTTGAAATTTATCTCATACAACAGTTTTTTTAAAATTACGAATCTGTAATAAATTTTATGCAATATGACTTTTATCATGGTTTTATCAATTTCCACTATTTATTATTGCAATAAATCGTTGAAGTATGGAAAATGTAAAGAAAATTGGTGTTTTTATGGATCATACCAAAGCTGTGTTAATCCGTTATGAAAATGGAGCTGCAGGTTTTTTGGAAACTGTATTGTCTGAATATGGAGGAAAAGATCGTTATGAAGGCGAAGGTTCAGATGAAACCCGTTTTACGTCAGATCCCTATCATATGTCAAACAATGAATTTAAAAAACATCGAATCGAAGAAAATGACTTGCATGATTACTATAAGCGCTTAGCAAGCTATTTAGAAGGTTATGATGAATTGTTGTTATTTGGTCCAGGAGAAGCCAAAAAACAATTCAAAAATTTTGTTGAGCAACAACATGCCTTTAAAAATAAAATGATGCATGTAGCAAGCAGCGATAAACTTACCGACAATCAGTTGCTTGAATTTGTAAGGGAATATTTTAAACCAAAGAAAAACGTGTAAGTAGCATTATCGTGGGTTGTTAAACAAATCACGCGACCAGTTACCATATTGCTTGTAAATGTTGTTTTGATCTACATCAAACGAATTATTTCGTTGAAATAAAAACAATTCCCATTGCCGGTTATTGATTTCCCCACGCAAGTCAGAATGCAGCAGGGTAAAATCATTGGAGATATTGTCTTTGTTGTAAAATACAAAACGCACGTTGGTTTGAGCCCGTATTTGCCAGTATTGCCATATTTCGTAAGGATATGCACTTGGTTCGTTATATCGCTGGGTTATGGTATTGGGTGGGCCATATTTTAAATATACTCTTCCTCGGTCAGTTTCGTATCCTTTTTGTATGAGGGTACTAAAGCTTTCATTCACTTTTAAAACTTCATTCCAATAGTCAGCAAAGGCTTTTTGTGGTTCACGGGGATTACGTTTTATCCAAAATGCATAAATGTATCGTTTCATTAGTGTAGGGTCGCCATTTTTCATTACATTTTTTCCATATTGATATTCCGATTCATCAGCAATGGGTTTGAGGCAGCGAATAAATTCACGCAGAGAGTCTTTATCATTAAATCGGTCAATAAACGTTCCAGTAATATCTACCGTTTGATAGTCTTCTTCTTTGAATGCATAATAGCGATTTTCGCGAATGATCATTTTTTTTATTCTTCCCCTGAACTGGTTGAGGCTGTCTCTTACTTCAATTACTAAATGAAATGTTCCATTGGGTAATTGCGTAATATCCATATCTGCTAAGATAGGTTTAATGGGGGATGCGGTTTCTCTTTTTCTAAAGGTAAAATCTTCCAATTGCCTTCCGGTTTCAAAGTTTTCTAGGTAATAGGTTATCAAAAATTTTCCTTTAGGACCAAAGAGTTTTTCGGTATTGTAAATCTCTGCATAAAACGAACATTTTTTCATGTTCTCTTCATACAAGTTGCTGTGATATGGAATCATATCATACCCACCGCGGGTAAACATGGTAATTGCATCGGCTTTTTGATAGTAGGAAATAAGCTGAATCTGGCTAAATGAAATTTTGTTTTCATCCAACCCGATGATGATTGTATCTCGCATTTCTATCGGAATTTTTTCCGGATCATTTAGGTCGGTCAGAATCATTTCAAATTCCCACGTACCTTTTTCAGCCGGGAAGCGTTTGAGGTCGTATATTAAATCGTAGGTATTTTCATCAAGATTGTATTGGCGGGTTTTTATTCCGTATTTATCATAAAATACAACCTCGCCTTTTTTAGAAATAATAACAGTAACTTCTATTCTGCCTTCTTTTTTGTTGTTTTCATTTTTGTAGTTAATAGAATTTCCCTCTATCCACAAGTAGGTTTCTAAGTATGGTGTATAATCTGCAGCATAATATACTGCATAATCAAAGCCTCCGGTAAGAGCTGCCTGGGATGTATTGAAATCAAAAATCCATAGGGTGATTATAATTAACCATCGCCTCATTATCGAAAAATTTATATAAAGATACGACATTTTTATGGTTAAAAATATGAACAAGTTTCGGGGATTATCAGTTCGGTTAACGCCGTACTTTGTATAGGTAGTCTTCTATGTTTTGCGATGGCAATTCTGCCGGCGATCTAAAAAATATGCCATCTTTTTTCAATAAAAAAGCAGATGGGTAAGCAAAAACTTCATAGTTGGCTTCTGTTTCAGCATCTACTATGAGGAATGTCCATTTTAAACCATGTTGTGTCATAAAGTCTTGTAAACTTCCGTAGGTGCAGGTACTACATACAGAGATGAAGTGAATGTCTTTTTTGTATTTATCATACAGGTTTTTAATGCCTGGAATTTCTTTAATACTTGCCGGGTTACGCGGGTCAAAAAAGGTCAGGTAAACAGGTTTATTAAAAAATGACGAAAGTTTTACTGGATGAGCTTCTAAGTCTTTTCCCGTGAAATCAGGTGCCGGTGAACCAGGCTTTAGCCGGGTAATGACATCTATAATGTTTTTGGCAATTTTTAAAATTTCTGCATTTTTACTAGATGCGAGGCATTCGTGTAATAGGCTTTCTATTTTATTCTTATCATATTTTCCGCTGTAATAAAGTTCATAAAGGCCTTGCATGATGAATAATTCTGCCAGGTCTTTATCTTTTACAAAGTCTAATTCATTTACATACACAATCAATGAATCATAGCCACTGCCATTGCGAATAATGGACTTGATTTTTTCGTTTTTCGAAGTATTTACTGTATTGAGCATCATTCCACCGTAAAACGATTTGAAAAAATTCATGTATTCCGGATGATGATAAAGGATGGGTTTGTTTTTAAAATAGGTTTCGTATATTTTTTTTTGACCCATTACTCGGGTAGAGAGTACCAACTCTGCCAACTTGTATGTTTTGTGTTGCTGAAAGAATGGCTCCTGTATATGTTTGTATTTGCTATCTGCTTGAGCTATGAATTTTTTAGCTTCTTCTCGAATGGTGCCGGTAACAAATTTGTCATAATTATTTATTGCAAAATAATTGTATTCATAATTAAATCGCCCGATTTGATAAAAAACAGTTTGGGTATCCGGCATTTCGGTAAAATATATATCGGCGCCTGATTCATTGGCTATTTCGATGGTGTAAGTTTTTCCAGGTTCGGCATAAAATGGATTTTTTACAGAACCTACCATTAAACTAAGAACACCAATTTCATTCAACGGGGCTGTGATGGTAAACGATTTATCATCGTTCAATTGGGTTTGAGCTATCAAAATTTCCCGCTCTGTAATGTAATCATCGGTTTTAAACAATCGAATAGTTTTATCGCGAAGTAACGGTGCTTTACCGGTTAAAGTAATCTGGCCAAATGAGAAGAATGGTATAAACAATACCATTACCATATAATATCGAATAAAGAAAAGCATCATATCCGGTAAACGAAAAACTATTCCAAAAACGTATCAATCAAGAACAATGCCATCGGGAATAAAGGGTATTGTATTCCCACCGTAACGGTGAATGTCACGTACAATGGAAGAATTTATGGCAGAAAGCCCTACCGTACTAACTAAAAATACAGTTTCAATTTCGGGGGCTAATGAATTATTGGCTTGAGCTATATTCCGTTCATATTCAAAGTCGGTTGAGGAACGTAAACCCCGCAGAATAAATCGGGCATTTTTATTTTTGCAATAATGAATGGTTAATCCTTCATACACTTCAACCGAAACCTGCGGATAGGGTTCAAACACCTTTTTAAGCCAGGCTACTCTTTTTTCTATGGGGAAGTAACATTGCTTTTGTGAGTTATAGCCAATAGCTACAATAATTTCATCAAACAGGGGCAAGGC
Organism: uncultured Flavobacteriales bacterium; assembly: GCA_937925455.1. Lineage (GTDB taxonomy): Bacteria > Bacteroidota > Bacteroidia > CAIKAF01 > CAIKAF01 > BA4. The sequence continues at coordinate 4,402 of CALEWF010000025.1, forward strand.
ACGGAGTACCATGTCTTGATGTCCTTTGGTTACAGGATCAAATGTGCCTGGATACACGGCAATTCGTTTCATGCTTAGGATGTTTGTGGTTGAAAAATACTAAAGTTTACATTACCATACCTTCTATGTTGTATAAAAAAGGGATGATTTTCAAACGAATGCTCTTGTCCATGTTCTAAAATCAGCCAACCCTCAGGATGAACCAATTTTTTTTTGAATAACATATCGGGTAGGTCTGAAAGATTGGGTAACGCATAAGGAGGATCAGCAAAAACTATATGGTAATTTGTTGTGCTTTTTTCAATGTATCGGAATACATCTTCTTTGATGGCTTTCAAGCCTTTTAAGTTCCACGATTGGGCTGTTTTTTGAATAAATTGTATGCAACCACGATGGTTATCAACCGCAGTAATATCTGTACATCCGCGGGAAGCCATTTCCAGGCTGATAGCACCGGTGCCGGCAAATAAATCAAGTAATGAAATATTGGGAATATCAAACTGGTTTTGAATGATATTAAAGACGGCTTCCCGTGCAAAATCTGTTGTAGGCCTTACCGGAAGCTTAGCAGGTATCTGAAGTACCCGGCCTTTATGCATTCCGCCAATAATTCTCACAGAATATTATTCTCTCCAGCTACCATTGGTTGTAACTTGATCCATAGAACCTACCTGAATGGTAGAATCAGGTACGATGCGGTTGTAGCTTTTGTATAAATCTCCCAAAAAATCCTTATATTTTGCTGAAGCGACAAAAACAGGCGAAGTGAGGTTTTCGCCGGTTTGTAATTCGCCTGCATCCATAAAAAATTCAATGCCTGTTTCAGCAAAAGGTACCCAACGCAATGAATCAACCGGGAAAGTAACGGTATAAGCCTTTCCAATTACCGGTACCCAGGTGGTATCAATACGAACTAATCCTTTGGCTACAGCTACAGAGTCATCGGCATTTCCAATTTGCTTTACTACCGGAACAGAGCCATTTTTGATAAAATCAATGAGTTCATCAAATGATTTGCAATACACCCCTTTGGCACTTTTATAGGCAATCTGGGCTTCACGAATTTTAATTAAACGCTGTTTAATAACCTCAAAACGGGCTTCTTCTAATGCCTTAAATTTAAGCTCATCAGCAATGGTTGCGTAATTTCTGTAGGCTAAGAACAATGCTGGTATAGTAATAATAATGGTATAAATCAACCAGTTTTTACCATTTATTATTTGCAAGGTCATTAATATCCATAGCAGCGAAAAAATTATAATCATCACGCCAGCAAATACAAACCATGTAGATTGTGGTTGGGATGGATTAGCATTGGCTGCCAATAACACGGCTCCTAATAATAAAAAAATGGATGGAATAATTAACTTATTAAAGTATAACATCAAATTTTTCATAGCCTGATTTTAATGATTGACAAAACTAATGAATTATACAATTCTGCAAACTTCATAATAAAATTCTGTATCAAAGATAATAAACAGAAGTTGTGAAAAACTTACAATTTCTTTTGTTAATCGGCATTATTTGGCTACGGCTACCGACCGTTTTTCACGGATTACGGTAACCTTTACCTGACCGGGATAGGTCATTTCATTTTGAATTTTTTGGGAAATCTGAAATGCTAACCCGTCAGCCTCTGCATCAGATACCTTATCACTTTCAACGATTACCCGAAGTTCGCGACCGGCCTGAATGGCATAGCTTTTTGAAACTCCGTGATACTCCATGGCCAGGGCTTCTAGTTCTTTGATACGTTTAATGTATGATTCAGCCATTTCGCGACGTGCCCCGGGGCGTGCTCCGGAAATGGCATCACATACCTGCACGATGGGGGCATACAAGGAAGTCATCTCTATTTCGTCGTGGTGTGCGCCAATAGCATTGCAAACCTCAGGCTTTTCTTTATATTTTTCAGCCAGCTTCATTCCGTAGATAGCATGTGGTAATTCAGATTCACCATCAGGTACTTTCCCAATATCGTGTAATAAGCCGGCGCGTTTGGCGATTTTAGGATTTAATCCTAGCTCTGCTGCCATAATGGCGCAAAGATTGGCTACCTCCCGGCTATGCTGTAAAAGATTTTGGCCATAGGATGAGCGGTACCGCATTTTACCAATGTGCCTAATCAGCTCGTTATGTAGCCCATGAATTCCTAAATCAATGGTGGTTCGCTTCCCTATTTCCATAATTTCTTCATCTACTTGCTTGCGAACCTTATTTACTACTTCTTCTACTCTAGCCGGATGAATTCTGCCATCCATCACTAATTGGTGCAAAGCCAAACGGGCAATTTCCCGACGAACGGGGTCAAAGCAAGAAAGTACGATGGCTTCCGGTGTATCATCAATAATGATTTCAACTCCGGTAGCAGATTCCAGAGCCCGAATGTTTCTTCCTTCCCGGCCAATGATGCGGCCTTTGATGTCATCGCTTTCTATATTGAATACAGTAATGGCATTTTCAATAGCGGTTTCGGTGCCTAAACGCTGAATTGACTGAATAATGATACGCTTGGCTTCTTTGGTAGCATTGCTTTTAGCTTCTTCCATAATTTCCTGAACGTATGCCATAGCTTCTGTTTTGGCTTCAGCTTTCAGGGCTTCTACCAATTGTGCTTTGGCTTCCTCTTGCGATAAGCCAGCAATGGTTTCGAGCTGCTGTACCTGCCGTTTGTGTAGTTTTTCTACTTCGGCTTTTTTCTTTTCCAGCAATTCTAATTGTTCGTTGTATATTTCTTTTGATCGCTCGGCTTCGGCTTCTTTACGTTTCAGGTCTTCCAGCTTTTGATTCAAGCTGTTTTCCTTTTGTTTGATGCGATTTTCTCCTTCCTGAATGATTTTGTTTTTTTCACTGATATACTTTTCGTGTTCAGCTTTTAATTGAATGAATTTTTCTTTAGCCTGTAAGATTTTTTCTTTTTTAATAACTTCTCCTTCTTCTTCGGCTTTTTTTAACATATCTGCCAACTTTCCTTTGTTGATGTTTTTCATCAAAGAAAATCCTGCAAAAAAACCACCTGCTGCGGCTAATAGTACCGATGCTGCTAAAATGATAATTGTTGTTGTTTCCATGATTCGCTGTGTTTTTTAACAGCAATCAGGCAGACTAGGGAATATGTAAGGAAGCGGAACCTAATATGTTATCTTAATATTTACTTAAATATTGAGATAAGAACTTTTCCATCTCTTCCAACTGGGTAGCGGTATTTTCATCCATCAACGCCCTCTTGGTTTCCAACTCTATTGAACGGGCTGCAAATTCCAAGGCACACATAGCCAAAAGGTCTTGCTTGTCCTTCACAGAGTAATTGGATTCATACACCTTCATTCTGTCGTTTATAAGTTTTTCGGCTCGACGCATCACTTCCTCTTGCTCTACTTTAACAGTGAGCGGATAGATACGTTCAGCGATTTTTATTTTGATCGACAGGTCTTCCATACATTATCGGTTCAACAGGGCGAGGCATTTGTCAATTTCACGAACCATTTCGTTGATTTTCAACTTCAGGTCCAGCGAACTTTCTCCGTCTTCCTTAATATCCTTTGCCATCCGGATTGCTTTATTTTGTTCTTCTAAATAGTTGTTTTTAATTTTTAATTCCTGAATAATCTTTAATAAATCTTGCTTCTCCGCCATTAATCGCATTTTTTCTTCTTCCAAATTACGATGGAGAAGAATCAGCTTTTCAATTTTTGAATTCAAACTGGTAATTATTGATGAATAATTACTCATTTATTCTCAAATGTTTAATGTGGAGAATCTAAACCTCAAAGTTAATAACTCTTTTTATTATTACAATATTCGGCTCAATCAAAGGTTATTTTTGAGGTATGAAATATTGGAATTACTTGATATATAGATGGATTTTTTTTGTGATTGCCGGTTTTCCTTATCGGGTAGTTGCCCAGGAGGTGATAGAACCGGGTGTTTTTAGAAATCCGCTCGATGGTATGCTTGATATATCGGGAACATTCTGCGAAATACGCGCTAATCATTTTCATGCGGGAATTGACATAAGGACGGGTGGGGTGGAGGGAAAGCCTGTTTACGCCATTGGCGATGGGTATATTTCCCGAATGCAGGTAGGTCCCTATGGTTATGGCAAAGTATTGTATATAACACATCCTAACGGATTTACCAGCGTGTATGCTCACTTACAAAAGTTCAGCCAACCTTTTCATGACTACTTACGGTCTCAGCAATATGAACAAAAATCGTGGGAAGTAGATATTACACTTAAGCCCGGAGAACTTCCAGTTAAAAAGGGAGAAGTGATTGCACTTTCAGGAAATACAGGTAGCAGTCAGGGTCCGCATTTGCACTTTGAAATAAGAAAAACTCGAAATAATCAGTTGGTTAATCCGTTGTTGTTTGGTTTTAGTTACAAGGATACTTCGCCCCCCCAGTTTAAAAAACTTCGACTGTATTACAGTAATGACAGTAATTTGCATGATCGCAAGCATATAGATTATTCCCTAAAAAAAGATGCTAGGGGGAAATATGTATTGGCAACTGAATCAAAGCCTGAAATTACGGGTTTTCTGGGAATTGGGGTTGAAGTTCAGGACTTACAGGATTTATCCGGTTTTAGGAATGATATTTATTGGATGAAAGTACAGGCTGGAGGAAAACTAATTTATCATATCCGATTTGATAGCCTTCCTTATGACTATGGCCGCTATTCTAATGCACATGCTGATTATTGGGAATATGTGATGAATTCGCTGCGTATTCATAGAGCTTTTAGATTACCCAATCTTCCATTAGATAATTATCTGTATCTTGTGAATAACGGAATTTTGTTTGTTCGTGAAAAGAAATCAATTCCAATCAGCATTGAAATAGCTGATTTTAAAAACAACCGGGCTGTTCTTGAGTTTTCTGTGAATTTATCTCCACCCAATGGTTTGCCGGAACATTCGCATCGGCATTTAGCTTGGTCCAATGCTCATTTTTTATCCATTTATGGCATTAGTATAAAATTGGAAGAAGGAACTTTATATGAAGATGTAGACCTCGAGTTTAAATTATACGATACACTAAATAAATTTGGATTGCCCTATGTACGAATCGGTGATATAAAAATGCCTGTACATAAGCAATTTGATGTGGAATTAGAATTGCCTGGAATAAAAAAAGAATGGGTAGATAAACTGGTTTTGGTATGGTTTAATTCGAAGAATCAGCCTAAGACATATGCATTGAAACTTCAAAACGAACGATATTTTGCCCAGATTAAAGAATTGGGATTATTTACCATTTGGCCCGATTTGAAAGCCCCTGAGATTACCCCCGTGAATTTTAAAGACAGCAGTATTGTTTCCCTACAATCTGAAATAAAAGTAAAAGTTGTTGATGATTTAAGCGGAATTAGAAGCTATAAAGCATATTTGGATAATGAGTGGTTATTAATGGAATATGAATACAAGGAAAATCTCTTGTTTCATTTACCAGAGAAGCAAATCACGTCCGGATGGCACCGATGGGCTTTGGTGGTTGAAGATAATGTGGGAAATATTTCAGAATATACGGCTAATCTATATTTTAAATAGTTATTTAATTTCTATCAGCTCAGCCGTAAATCCCATGTTTAATTTTACAATCAAAGGATTATCTGGATTATTTAGTACAGAAAATTGCTTTAGGTCAAAAAATTTTTGCTGGTTTGAAACATCCAATATTTCAGAAGTAAGAGGGGCTCCTTTGTATTTAAATGTAAAATTATTTTTTTGTAGAACAGCCATTTTATTTCCGGAGGTTTCATCTATAGCAATTTCAGGTTGATTATTATTTGCTAGGGCTTTGAATAATGCTTTACTGATCCATAAAATGCAGGCATCTTCCAGTAATAAATGATCATTAGGCTTTACACGGGTTGTAATTTTCATCGCCTGATTCATGGCCTTGGTTTTTATTTCTACAGATCCTTTTTTGTTTTTGGGTTCTCCCATTTCCCAGTTGTAAATATACTTTGGGCCACATTCTACAATTTCAATAGTGTAATAATAGAGATCGCCTTTATGGCGAACATCGTAAATTAGCTTATCGCCTTTATTAAGTTTAAATGATACGGGTGGTGTAGATTCTTGAGCATAAATAATATTCCCAAGTATTAACAAAAAAGCAAATAGGATTGGTTTCATACTATGAAATTTGGATTATTATTGCTAAGATAATAAAAATTAAAATTTAATTAAATGGAAAATATACAAGATTTAAGTATATGCTACTCTTCAA
>CALEWF010000026.1 GCA_937925455.1 uncultured Flavobacteriales bacterium
TGAGGGCACGAAGACACCGCTACCCCGATGCCCTGTGTGGCTGAGCCCCGAGGACTTGTAACGAACAGCCGCACAAGCAGCCAAATGACTATAATCCTGGTATGTGTTTGCATAAATAAAAAAGGGAGCCGAAGCTCCCCTGCACAACGTATTGCTTAAATCTATTTTGCTAACGCTGCTTTGTAATCATTGAACATAGAAAAATAGGTTTCAGAATGCAAGGTTTTGATGTTTTTCAACGCCATTCTTTCACCCAAATTTTCACGGCCAATGTAACGATTTCTGTCAACGGTAGGATAATTTAAATTCTTATGTGCAGCAATGCTCCAGCATGTGGAAGAACCATTACGCACAATTACAACAGACCAATACAAGAATAATCTCCACAAACGATACCACCATTCGCCATATTTGCTAAGGATATATTCTTTGTTTGCTTCCCAGTTTTTATACCATGCATGCAATGTATGCGAATAGTGAATACCGATGTTTTCTACAGTTACCACCTCGAAATTTGCGTCCTGCAAACATTTCACCAGGAATCCAAGCGGCGTAGAGGCATCAGCACCAGAGAATATGTATTCATTCATGAACAGTCCCCACACTAAATCTTCCCAATGCTGGCCTTTTTTCATAATGCCAGGATTAGCACGCAAGCCGGCCTGTTGCAGGTAGAACATTCCATCGTCATTTAGCTTATCATAAATCTTATTGATGAAATTTTGAAACTTACGAATGCCGACATGTTCGCCCATTTCAAGGCAAGTAATTTTGTCGTATTTTTCTTTATGATTGGTATTGAACAATACATCGCGGTAATCCAAGCGTAAAATACGGGCACGGTCGGCAAGGCCATGTTCGGCTATCTGACGGTTACCATAGTCGGTACCTTCCTGAGCCAAAGTAATACCTGTGGAATCAGTACCATAATGTTTTGCAGCAAAAGCCACCAAGGTTCCCCAACCGCATCCAATATCCAGATGTTTGTCGCCGGGCTTCATCATGAGCTTTTCGCAAACCATCGTCATCTTACGGTCTTGGGCTTGTTCAAGGGTTTCGGTATGCGGATCATACCAAAATCCACCGGTGTAAACCATGCGAGGACCCAAGAATGAAGCAAAGAAATCATTACCGCGGTCGTAATGTGCACGTACTATACGTTCATCTTGTTTTTTAGAGTGGATAACCACTTCTGGAATCATCCGGGAGAAAAAGAATTTAACGTGATGTGGTGTAAGTTTAAAATCAAAGTGGGTTTTACGCAGTTCCATAAATTCTTCAAAACTGCCTTTGATATCTACTTTCCCACTAATGTAATCTTCTACAAAATGGCCGAAAGAAGGATTTGCACCTTTTACATACCGGCTTTTAGCAGAGGGTGATTTCACTTCAATGAAATCTAATGCGTGTTTACTCATGTATTTTGGTTATATGCAACAAACATACACAAAAAACTGAGATAAAAATTATATGATTATCACACAAAAATGCAATTGACAGTTAAATTAGAATTAAATTATTGCGTATTTTTAAACAAAATTAGGTAATGAGTACTGAAGGCGAATTCATAACTCTTATTCAGCAACAGTTTCCTGAGGATATTAGATACGGTATAACATTCGAATCCAAAATCAGAGAAATAAAAGGGTGGTCATCGTTACAAGCATTAATCATTACCGTAGCCATTGACGAAAAATATGGTGTAACCCTATCGGATGATGATATAAGAAAAGCAACTACTATTCATGATTTGTATTTAACAATACGAAATAAAATGAAATAACGAAATGGCATCGTTATCGTTTGAACATTGTTTTATCAAAGGAATCTCAACGGTAGTTCCAGGTCAAACAGAACTAAATGCAAACCTGGAGGGATTTACTGAAGAAGAAAAGCGGGCTATTATACAAACTACCGGCATTGAAAAACGTAGGATAGCCCCTGCTCATATTACTTCATCAGACCTTGGCGTGTATGCGGCCAAACAACTAATGCATACCATCGGTTGGGAAAAATCTGAAATTGAAATTTTGGTATTTGTTACTCAAACTCCTGATTACCTGATTCCGGCCAACAGCATGCACATACAATATCGGTTAGGTTTATCAGAAAATACCTTGTGCTTAGATATAAATCAAGGCTGTGCAGCATTTGTTTATGGCCTCGCTGTGATGTATGGCATGATGACTAGCGGAAAGCTGAGAAAAGGGATTTTGATTACCTCCGACACTATTACGCATACCATTCATCCACACGATAAGAGCTTGAAACCCATATTTGCGGATGCCGGTTCGGCCATTGCTGTTGAATACAATCAATCTATGCACGCCCCTTCGCATTTTGAATTGAAAGTTGATGGAAGTAGGTTTGATAAAATTATTTTGCGTGAAAGAGGATTTAGAAATTTAAAGAATAAAAATGAAAATATCCAGTCATTAGATCAAAAAGAAATAACATCCTGCTTGTATATGAACGGGCAAGACATATTTCATTTTGGATTACGAGAAATTGCCCCACAGGTACAAGAACTGATGAACAAACATGCAATTCATTTTGATTCTATTGATTACTGGATATTTCATCAGGCAAATAAATTGCTTAACGATACCATTGCCAAAAAATTACAAATACCGGAAAGAAAACTTCTCTATTCAATTCAGGAATATGGCAACACAAGTTGTGCCACTATACCTATTACATTATGCCATCATTATCAAAAAATAAATGGTAAAAAATCAAAAACTATTGTAAGTGGATTTGGTGTTGGCCTTTCCTGGGGTACAGCCTACCTTGAATTAAATAATATCACTTGCCAACCTGTCATCACCTATGAAGAGTAATACCCAGCCCGGCCTCATTTCAGTAGTTATTCCTGTGTATAATTCGCAGGAAACTATTGGAACAGTATGTCAAATTATTCAGAATATATTTAATGAAAGACAATGGAATTTTGAAATTATCTTAGTAGATGACCACAGTAATTTAGAAACTCAAACGATAACAGAAAACCTAAAAAAAGAATATAAAGACAAATTACAACTTGTGCGACTGTCCAAAAATTTCGGACAGAATAGTGCTACCCTCTGTGGTATTACCATGGCCAATGGTGATATAATAATTACAATTGACGATGATCTAGACTACCGCCCAGAAGATATTATTCCCTTACTTGAAACATTATACAATACCAATGCAGATGTGGTATATGGATATCATAATAATACATCCCTATTACGAAAATGGGGAAGAAAAATTATAGCACGTTTTTTATTCCAAGGTAAAGCGAATAACAGTACGTTGGGTTCATCTTTTCGAGTAATGAAAAAAGATTTAGCAGAAAAAATAAGCATTCATGCTCACGACCATGCATTTATTAATCAAATCATCTCTTGGTACACCGGTGATATCGAGTACTATAAACTTTCAAATGATACTCCTAAAAATTCAAAATCAGGATATACTATGTATGAATTGATTAAGATTGGGCTTCGGCTTATCTTTTTCTACTCATCCTTTCCACTAATTGCCATCATGGTATTTTCATTTTTATCAGCAAGCATCAGTTTTATAGCGGGTATATATTATCTTATTATAAAACTCAGCAAAGGAGCTCCGCTTGGATATACATCCACCATCGTTTCTATTTTGTTTGGAATCAGCATCATTTTATTCAGCATAGGTGTATTGGCAGCATTTATCAACCGTATTTATGATACACGAATAAAGAAACCAACCTTTTCCATTAAACATAAAGCATAATGGTGATCAAACAATACGGAATTTCACTTCAATCCATTACTGAAAATGACTTGGAAACCATTCGTCAATGGAGGAATGATGAATCTGTATTAAAACACATGTTGTATCAAAAAAAAATCACAAAACAAGAACAAATTATTTGGTTCAATAATTTAGATAAAAAGCGAAACTTCTATTTTATATTTAATAATCAAGGAGTTATACATTTAAAAAATATAGATTGGACACGTAAAGAAGCCGAAGCAGGCATTTTTACTCCACGGCAAGAACATTCATTTACAAATATCGCTGCCATCGTTACCCTCATGGATTTTGCATTTGATGCGCTTTGCATGAATCAACTGCATGCTAAAGTAAACAAGTCATCTATCACTAATTTGACGATGAATATACAATTAGGTTATCAAATTATTTCTATTGAAAACAACCAGGTAATGATGATTTGTAATCAATCTAATTACAAGATTGGCGAGCCCCTAAGAAACTGGTTTAAAAAAACATCCAATGATACACTAGGATTAACCATTGAATTATCTAAAAATGATTATTGGATAAAACGATACATTCAGCCGAAATTTTTACGATAATCTATTCCCCATGCTTTTAGCTGAAGCTTCATCATTAAACGAATAGGGAAACAAGGATGAATACCCCATTTAAAAAAACGAACTATGAGCGGATGTTCTGAAAATGGTATTTTTTGAATATCCAAATCGGAAAATATTTTTTGGATTACTTGATAATACTGTTCCCTATTATAGTCAACATATTCTTTGGGTTGACGACGCTTAAATATTTCCATGCCAATATGAAATGTATGATTTATATCCCTTAGCCAATAGAAATTGTTTGAATAAGCAAATAAATTTTGAGAAAATGATATTTCAAAAAAAGGCACACCGATACATACATCAGCCAAGTAAAACCTTGAATACAATGAACGATGAAACACAAAACAATCAAAACCAGGATGCGATTTTCCGGGTTGTTGAAGAATTAAATCCAAATCATTCAATGAATGATATATAGGCTGAATTCTACGTCGGTTAATTATCAAAGCATCATACCCCTGGTTCAAATACGCATGAAGTTTCAGATAAAAATCAGGGTACAAAGAAATATCTATGTTAGAGTAAATATAATAATCAGCCTCAACTTGCTTAAAAGCCACATTAAGAATTTCGGAAATTAGGGGTAACTTTCTGGATACTTTGAATGAACCTTTATTTAAAACAGAAAGTTGTAAATACGGGAGGGCATTAAAATCTTTCGGAACAACCGTTTGGTCCTCAGGATAAGTAACACCGCAAACTTCTACGTCAACCACTCCCAAAGCTTCATTTCTTGCTCTTCGTATAGTTTCAAATGTAACTTGCTGGGCAAAATACAAATCGGAAGTAGATACCGGCTGAAATGGATTGATGATATGCGCAATTTTCATGCGTTTTATTTTGGCTTAAATGTTTGAATTTTATTCCACAAATCCCATGAAGTATCCCCAAAATGATGATATACATGAATAAAATTAGGAAAGATCTTAACTCCTTTAATAATAAAACTTCCATCATCTTGTAGAAATATACCAGACGTATTGTAATCAATTATTAAGTTCCAAGTTTTTGAAAGCATAGGATGATTTTGCAAACCCAATTTCCACACAGTAGCCACCAATGTCCCCTGGTCGCGTATTTTCCAATTCGGATCAGAAAAAATTTGCAAGGTAAGATCATGCCATGTTTGCATAAACAGATTTTGACCGGTATGAAATAAAAATACACCTCCATTCCAATGTTGCCAATTAGCCTGCTTAATTCTGATTGAAAATTTACTTTCTATATTTTCTTTTAAATGGTCACAATTATCCACAAATACTGCCCTGCCATCAGCTAATTGAATTTCTTGCTTTAGTATATTCCATCGAAGATTTAGTTTATGGGCTATCTTTTTTAAACTGACATTTTGCATTATTGCGTGGCCAGATGCATCGTACCAAAGTTGCGATGACTTATCTAAAATAAATTCATTTATTTTAAACCGACGAAGTGATAAAAAATAACGTAAATAAAAACGAAATTTTTTGAGTAAACTACTTTTTTCATTTGCTACCAGATCCATCAAAAGTCTTCGTTGATTGATGATGAAAATATCATTACTTTGAGAATATATATCGTTAATTTTAATTTCGTGCTCTACCAAATTTCTGAAGATTTGAAATGTTTCCAAACATTTACAATTCACAGCGTATGAGCTAAATTGCTTTAACTTACAATGATCGGGTGCAAAAGTAACCGGTGATACATATTCATCAAAAATTTTATCTACATTATCATTCCATGCCAATATGTCACTATCTAAATATACAGCTAACATATTAGACGGTAAAATACGGTGCAAGTATGTTTTAAGATATATGGAAGCCTGATGATGATTGAATGAAGAATCTACTTTTACATCTATCAAATTGGGATAATCTATGGGATATTCGTTGCGTTTGGAATCTGTAACAACAAAAATAGGATATTGTGTTCTGGCTAAAAGCCATGCATAACTTTCTTTAAGCATATTCAAATGCTCAGCTGCACCACATACTACAAAAACAAACGCTCGATTCATCCTTTCAAATTTTCTATTTCATCCAAACTTGCCACCAGCTTTCAAGCACAAACAATTTCCAAAGCCTCCAGTGATCTTTTTTTTCAAGACATTTTTGAAGGTACAATTTTTTGATTACACCTTGATTGATAAGCTCACCATGCAGCAAGGTTTGAGCATATAATGAATAATTCATATAAAACTTATCAGGCCCTACAAACCCTTGTTTAGGCCTATTTAAAATTACATCAGGTACATGGTTTTTAAGCAGCAATTTCAAAAAGGGCTTTTGATCAGCAGAATTAAAATAAACATTGGGATGTAAACTTAACATAAAATCAACCAGTGTATGATCTAAAAAAGGTACCCTCACTTCTAATGAATGCGCCATGGAGGCTCGGTCCACTTTGGTTAGAATCAATTCATTCATAAATGTATGAAGGTCTAATAACTGCAATTGTTTAAGTACAGGAATACCGTCTTGCCTAAAATTATCCAAATGACAAAAAGGATCATCCGGCAATTCATTTAAGAATTCACTAGCCAAACATTGTTTTAATTCATCGTAATTAAATAATCCCATGCTCATCGCATGAATATAATGTTGCTTTACTTGGTTAAAATTAGGTTTATTTACTAAACTAATCCATCGTTGAAAAACCGAGGAATAATAAAAATTTTGGGGTTTATGCCACCAATATCCTCCCAGCAATTCATCAGCCCCCTCGCCAGAAACCACGGCTTTTACATGGCCTCGGGCTAATTCACTTACCGCATAGGTGGGAAGAATAGAAATATCGGCAATAGGCTCATCGTAATGCCACATTAACTTTTTTACATCATCTAACTGAATACTATCGAGAATCTCAGCATACCATGCAGCTCCGGTAGATTTTGCTACCATTTCTGCATATTGATGCTCACTTTCGTTCCATCCCTTAAATCCGATAGAAAAAGCTTGTGTTGGATAGTTCAAAGACTTTTGCATGAGATAAACCAGAGATGAAGAATCCATCCCTCCGCTTAAAAAAGAACCTATCGGCACATCAGCGATCAAATGTTGCGATAATGATTGTATTAAAAGATGATGAAAGTTTTCAAACGCCTCATTAACATTCATCCGATGCATATTGAGCTTCGGAGTATAGTAGCAATGTAGTGTATAAGTAAAATCAATCAAATCAAATTCTAAACAATGAGCAGCGGGCAACTTAAAAACATTCTTCCAGATAGAATGCGGCGAAGGTATATATCGATTAGCCAGAAACCATGAAACAGCCGTGAGATTTATCTTCTTTCTCAAATAATTTGTAGCCAGAATACCCTTTATTTCAGAGGCAAAGAAAAACATGGAAGAATCAAAGGCAAAATACAATGGTTTAATACCAAAACGGTCGCGCCCCAGTAATAGCTTATGATTTTTTTCATCCAAAATCGCAAAAGCAAACATGCCTGATAATTTTTCTGGCAAGTTATTCCCCCATGTCTTATAGCCATGAATTAAAACCTCTGTATCTGTTTGTGATTTGAATACACATCCCAATGCTTGCAGTTCTTCACGAAGTTGTTTGAAATTATAAATTTCACCGTTTAATACCACGTGGATTGAAGCATCCTCACTGTTCATGGGTTGGTGCCCGGCTGGCGTTAAATCTAAAAAAGATAACCTTCGATGAATGAGTCCCGATCTTTTATTTTCTGAGATGTACATTCCTTCATCATCTGGCCCGCGGTGTTTTAATGCAATTGACATGCGTTGCAATGCCCGCTCGTCTACCAACAATTCTTTTGAAAAAACTCCTCCAATACCACACATGTCAGTTAATTTTTATTTCAATCAGGTTAGAATATATTTTGCCAAATAATGTTTTAAAATAAAGAACTGTTTGATTAAAAACCAGCAGGTGAATTAATGATAAAATAATTTTAGTTTGAAATGAATGAGGGGCAGCCCCAATAGCTAAAAAAGGAAGCCAGAATTCGTAAAAATCGTTTAAAAAATAGTGAAACTTAAACATTAATTCCTTTGAACTACTGAAATAAAAATACCACCCTGAAAAAAACAGAAAATAAATTATCAAGAATGCCAACCAAAAGCTAATTGGCCATAAAGATAAATTCATTAAAAACAACACCATCCCGGTGATTAAAATCATTTCAAATGGAATAAATAAACGATTGATAAGATTAACCGTAAATCGAGGCCCAAAAAATAACGGAAATGTTTTAAGGTGCATTTTACAATCCCCTTTTCTATCATTCAACTGATGCAATAAAATATTTCTCATGCCCTTTCCCAGTAATAAAAAAAAGATAGGAACAAGCCATAAATAAGAAACATGCATTGCAAACAAAAACCAGGTAAACAGTATCGGCACAATATGGGTATAATGCGAATCTGTCAATGGTCCAAGGACGGGATGATTTTTAAAACGTATGCATGGTAAACAATAAATGAAAAACAGAATAATTTCAATAGAAAAAAAAATGGTTGCTATAACATTCGGTTTCGATAAATACCAAAATAACACTGCAAATAATAAGAGCAAAATGGCACCTGCAATTCGATAATGAACCGAAGTATTAGCTAAAAAGTTTTTTTTGCCAGCTAACCAGTCCAAGCGTATGTCAAAGGTATCATTGAGCCAATAACCAAAAAAGCTGATAAAAAAAAGAGCCAATAAATAAAACACCAATCTTGTATAATTGGAGTACAAAAAAGCATCAAAAGAAAAAAAGAAATAAACTACAGAAATAACGGGTGGAATCAA
>CALEWF010000027.1 GCA_937925455.1 uncultured Flavobacteriales bacterium
ATACAAAATCAGCATGAAAATGCGTTTCTAAAACATATTTAATTTTAGCCCCACGCTTTTCTGCCATTTCAATGTAAGGAGTAACTTCGCGTAGAGGGTCAATAATGGCAGCTTCACCATTACTCTCGATATAATAAGCACCTTGTGCTAAACATCCGGTATACAACTGTTCTACTTTCATAAGATATTTGTTTAATTTGTTTTTAAATAATCAATTTAACGATACAAAGTTCAGGAGTTTTAATCAGTTATACAGTGACAATAGTTACATCATGATATTTTTGTGAACCTCACTAAGAATAGGTGATTTTAAATCATAGATATAATTTAAACCCAAATTATGCAATAGAAAACCGCATATAATGCAAAGTCATTTTGATTTTTGTATTAAAGCCGATTATATGAAGTAACCACCTGGGTTCAACCAGCTATTTTACTTCAATTGTATTAAACCGGATTGAAGATGTTTTTTAATTGGATTATTTATCTGTGTACTCTGTGGTGAAAAATTTAACCACAAAGAACTCAGAGATACACGGAGAACACAAAGAAAATGAAAGTAAAAACATACGGTATTCCTCTGTGCTCTCGGTAGTTGTTTATGTGACAGTAGCTACATAGGTTTTTGTTTTTCTGGATGCCTATGGAAAATTTCTAATGCATAATTTGGGATTAAATCATAGCACACGGATACACGCTGATGCAACAGATGAACACAGATATCATCCGTGCCATCCGTGTTCTATAAGGTAAATAGCATAGAAAGAAAGAGTTATTGACTGAAATCAACAGCTCTCTGTGCCCTTTGTGTAAAACGTTGTGTTCTTTGTGGTAAAAAGCATTAACCCAAATAGTAAACAAATTTTTTAACCACAAATCACACAGAGATACACGATGAACACAAAGAAAATGAGAGTAAAACATCCTGTATTCCTCTTTTTTCTCTGTGGTTATTTATGTAACAGTGGCTACAAAGGTTTTTTTTGTCTTTACTGATGCCTACGGAAAATTTCTAATTCATAATTTGGGTTTAAATGCTTCCATCTTTTTTTCGCACCAATCTTACAGAAGCTTGAGCGGCAGGCATTACCACCAGTTCATGAATCGAAACTTGTTCAGGAGCGTTCAGGCAGTATAATATCGTATTTGCTACATCTTCGGCTTTCAGAGCCTCTACATGTTTATAAACATTGGCAGCTCGTTCAGTATCGCCTTTAAAACGTACTAATGAAAATTCCGTTTCAACCATCCCCGGATGGATGGAAGAAACCTTGATATAGTAGGGGAGAAGTTCCATTCTAATGGATTGGGTAATAGCATCTAATGCATGTTTTGTAGCGCAATACACGTTCCCATTAGGATAAACTTCTTTCGAAGCAATTGAACTGACCTGAATAATATGCCCTTTTTTACGAGCTATCATGCCGGGCGTAATGGCTTTTAGCATGTTTAGTACACCTTTGATATTGGTATCAATCATTCGGTCCCAGTCATCAGGCTCACCTTCGTGTAAAGGCCCAAGCCCCACCGCAAGACCGGCATTGTTAATCAATACATCAATGGTTTTCCATTCTTGCGGAAGATTCTCTATTGCTTTAAAAACTGCTTCCCGATTGCGTACATCTAAACAAACAGGAAGTATTTCTGTATGTTTACTCAATTCATCGGCCAGTTTTTCCAACCGAGCATTTCTCCTACCGGAAATAATTAACCGAAATTTGTTTTTAGCCATTAATCGTGCAGTGGCTTCACCAATACCGGCTGTTGCACCGGTAATCCAAGCAGTTCGTTTCATGACAGTACAAGTTTTTGTTGGTATGATTCACTTCGTTTTGCAAAGGCTAATAATGCTACCCAAAGAAAAGGCAATGCTGGTACTTTATACCTTACCATTCCGCCAATTACTGGGGTACTCAATCCTACAATAATGTATAGTACCAATACAAATGAGATACTAAAGAATACAAAGCGCAGGTGAGTTGGCTTGCGATGGTTCCATACAATCCAGCCGATAAAAAAAAGAAAAAATAGATTTTCCATCATGGGGATGAGTTTAAATATGCTTCCCATAGCCTCCCATGGATACGGACGTAGCAGGGTGTTGAATAATGCTTCTGGAGATTTAAGAAATATGTCTGCAAGTTCTGGTTTTAAATACGTAGTTGTAATAAGACTGCCTGCCTTTTCTGATACAGCAAGATTTACAAAATTATTTTGCTTAAAAGCAAGAATTTCCAAAAAGTTTATCTGAGGAATAATATAGTGTGTAAAAGCTGCCAAAAAACCAAGCAATACAATAGATAACAGATATACCAAGGGTTGCCAACTTGTTTTGAATTTTTGAGAAATAAAATATCCAAGTGTGGCGGGAAGCAGAGCAGCCATAATATAAAATTTGGTAAGAAGTATTAGCAGAATACTTGCTATTATCAGTAATCCACGAAAGTTCCATCGGATATTTTTTTTATTAAATATGGAATAAATAAAAATACCCATACCAAGCATTAGAATACTTTCTTTCAGGCAGCCGGAAGTCCAAAATATAACGGATGGAATCAGCTGTGTGCCGATAAATATTTCCGATTTCCAGTCACCAATAAATTGATAGAATGTTTTGGTGATCAAAAATAATCCGGTAAACGAAAAAAAACTAAAAAACACCGTATGGGAATTGAAACTTCCAAACGAAATGATACGAAGTATAGCATGAAATCGTATGACAATTCGATTATCATTATACATCGGATTGTCGTAAGGAAGTTGCCAGTTATTCATGAGATGGGCATATTTCCCATCCGAAGAAAAATCATTGGAAAGTCCAAACAAATTGGTAAAAAACTCTTTGGGATGAGTAAAAAGTAATTGGTAAAGCGCCTCACTATCGTCATAAAATCGGTAAATATCAGCTTTGCTTCGATCGGTATAGTAATAAGTGTATATTAAAAAAAGTGTAACTCCTGCAAGTACTTTTAATAAAAATACCATGGATAGGTGTATGGATTTAAGTCCTTCAACTTTAAAAAAGGGGGAACGGTAAATCACCCAGGTAAGCAACAGGGCATAACATGTACTCACTACCAAATCAATCATCCCGGGTATTTATGCAAAGATAGGAATAGGTTGTAATCATAATAGTTACAAAGAATATTTATTATACTAAAAAAGCTTCGAAAATTAACACTAAAAACTCTTTGTGTTCAATGAAATAAAAAAATACAGCTTAAAATTATGCTTTGAGTAGTGATCCGGATTGGATTCGAACCAATGACCTACTGCTTAGAAGGCAGTTGCTCTATCCAGCTGAGCTACCGGACCAAACGGATTGCAAATATAGAGCTATTTGTTTTTAACGCAAATTGCATTTTAACGGCAAAATTTCACTTTTGTTAATTTTTTACCTCCCCTTGCAAATTCACTTTTTCTGAGCCATATTGCTGAATATTTCTGTAGTATGCATATTGTAATTCTTTCGAGGAATACAAACCTTTATTCCACCAAACGCTTGTTGGAAGAAGGAATTCACCGTGGACATCGTACCGAAATCGTAGATCATTTAAAGTGTAATATCGTAATTGAAAAGAAAAATCCCAGAATCTTTTATAAAGACCGCTACTTGGATGATGTAGATGCTATCATTCCTCGTATTGGGGCTTCTGTTACTTTTTTTGGTTCGGCTGTAGTGCGCCAATTTGAAATGCGTAAAGTTTTTACTGCAGTTGAAAGCCAGGCTCTTATCCGGTCAAGAGACAAATTGCGTAGTTTGCAAATTTTATCCCGTGCTGGAATTGGTTTGCCTAAAACCGTATTTACTAATTTTAGTAAAAATATTGATGAAATTTTAAGTGAAATTGGCTCTTTTCCTGTTATTATTAAACTTATTGAAGGTACACAGGGATTAGGGGTTGTGCTGGCTGAAAATAAAAATGCTGCCACATCAGTAATTGAAGCATTTCATGGATTGAAAGCTCGTATCATTGTGCAGGAATATATTAAGGAGGCCAAAGGATCTGATATTCGTGCGTTTGTAGTAGATGGTAAAGTTGTAGGTGCCATGAAGCGCCAGGCAAAAGATGGAGAATTTAGAAGCAATTTGCACCGGGGCGGAACGGCCAGCGTAATTAAACTTAGTAGGGAAGAAAAAGAAGTAGCCATAGCGGCTGCTAAAGCCATGGGCCTTGGTGTAGCTGGGGTAGATATGTTGCAATCTAAACGTGGTCCGTTGGTCATGGAAGTTAATTCTTCTCCAGGACTAGAAGGCATTGAAAAGGCAACCGGAATTAATATTGCTGGAAAGATTATTGAATACTTAGAAAAAAATGCTTATCGCGGTAAAGTTCAGAAAGACAAAGTAAATGCCTGAAATTAAGTTACCAAATATACTTTTTGTAATATGTTCAAAAATTTACTTATTGATTTTTCGATAGATGCTGTAAAGTAATTCCAAAATTTTTTCAGCATTCGGATAATCTCTATAAGTTTTAGGCGGTTTAGCCATGATACGGTCAAACTCTTCGGTTGTAATACCTAATTTTTTACTTACATATTCTTTCTCTTGTTGTGCTTTAACAGGATCATACGGAAGTTTTTTTAACTCTTCCAACGCATACTCACGGGTAATTTCACCGGCACAAATCTGAGTAGAAAAAGTGGCTTTTCTGTAATCAATATTAAATTTTACCGGTAAAATATAAGATTGTACAAATCCTGTATATTTTGACTCATAGTGTTTTCCGCCATAATATTTCCAGTCTAATTTCTCTTCCAAAAGCTGCATGGCATCTTTTTTGTTGTAGGGGAGATAATTTAACAGATAAATGATTCGAATACCTTTTACATACTTGTAATATATCTCTTGTAACGCACCGAAAAATGGAAATTTGCGAAGTTTTTTGGTACCAAATTTTTTTTGAACAGCTCTTATCAGTTTTCCGTCTTTTGCATTGTAATGCCAGCTTTTAGGTAATATCCCTTCTGTAGCAAAATTTCCACCACTGATAATGTATTTAACTCCATTTTTGGCAGCTATTTGATGCAAAGCTCCTAAAATTGCAACATCGGTAGGGGTTTCCAGTTCTGGTAAAGAGGCTTTAAAAAAAGATAATTGTAAATCCTTAAACTCTTCCCAATCAAGTACTACACTTTCGTAATCAAATCCAAGTTTGGTTACGATATGACGAATGTTTTTTACTGAAATTTCTGAATCCCACCCATTATCCATGTGAACGCAAAGTACTCTTAGTCCTAATTCCTTACAAACCCAAGCCGCATAACAACTATCAATTCCTCCGCTTATTCCTAATACGCAATCATACTTGTTACCTCGTCCTGCTTTTTTTATGTTTTCAACCAAAGCGTGAAGTGCTTTTTCTGTTTCTTCACCTTGATACATTCTGCGGCGTGTATTCGCAAAGTATTCCGTACAGTGATTGCATTGCCCTAATTCATCGAATGTTATTTCAGGGTCAGAGGTATCCATCACACATCGTGTACATTGTTGATAGGGTCTGACTAACATGTGATGAATACAAATTTTGTTAAGTATTACCCAAAGTTAGAATGAAAAATTGAAATTTAACTTAACTAATAAAATTTTAATGCTCAAATTATCAATTAACAGTAATTGTTTGTTGAATCTTTAATGTGTTGATATGGGGAATAATATTATTTTAAATTCAAAAAGTTATTTAAAAGTTTTAACCCGGCATCGTGGCTTTTTTCTGGGTGATATTGAACCCCAAACAAGTTATTTTTTGAAACGGCTGATGTAAATGGATATTCATACGTTGTTTGATGTACCTCTTGATGTTTCTCTTCTGTAAGCCAATGGTAAGAGTGTACAAAATAAAATTCAGTACCATCTTCAATTCCCTCCATTATAGGACAGCTTTTTAGGTTTATTACCTGGTTCCATCCTATGTGTGGAATTTTATAGGTGTTGGTATCTTTAATTTTAAATTTTACCACTTGTGCATCAAACCATCCCAGTCCGGCTACATTTCCTTCTTCGCTGTAACTAGCCATGAGTTGCATACCTAAACAAATACCAAGTACAGGTTTTTTCCGTTGAATTGCAGCTTCATTTAAGGCTTCAATCAAATGTAATTGCTGCAATTTTTCCATGGCTTTGCCAAAGTGGCCTACTCCGGGTAAAATCAATTTTTCGGCCTTCCGAATTATTTCGGGGTCATTACTAATTACCCAGTTTTGTCCCAGGATATGTAATTTGCGAATGATGGAGTGTAGATTACCCATCCTGTAATCTACGATTACAACCGGCAAATTCATGATTTACTTTTGAATATTAATTAATTCTCCATTCATTAAAACTGGCACTACGGTAGTCGTATCCCATTGCAGGCAGTAATCAATATCTTTTTCTAAGTTTAGCTTACTTAGCCGTTGGCGATGTGAAGAGGGTTCTAAAAAAACATTCATGTTCTCTTTGCTTTGTTCATACAACGTGAGTGCTATTAACGCCGCGTCTCTGTCAATATCCAAAACAAAACCCTGATCTAAAAGTAAGTGGGCTAAGGCTCCGGCAAAGATAGTATCTTCTAAATTGAGCCTATTTTTCCACCCGGCACATAAAATCATTACATCTTTTTTCTGCTTAACAAGCCATGATGTTAATGTTGTAATATTGCTGAATGCACCCACACATAACGCTGCAGCGTCTTTGGCTGCATAAATGGCTTGTGTACCGTTAGTAGTTGTTAATACTAATTTTTTACCTATAATATCAGGATTATTTCTATAGCTTAATGGCGAATTGCCATAAGCAAACCCATCCACCACTTCGCCTCCCCGTTCAGCAGCAACAATATATCCATTGCCCGGATAGTTTTTTGCTTCTTCAATGGCAGCCACAGGTATAACAGCTGTAGTACCATGATGCAAGGCGGTGCAAATGGCAGAAGTGGCTCTAAATATATCTACCACTACCACGATGCTACTATCATCCCGGTAGATTGGGTACAATGCCGGAGTGAGGCAAATACGTATAACAGGCGGTGTAGTCAAGTGATTATTTTTGATAAAAAGGTGTTTTTACAACCCTTGCTTTCAGCTGTTTCCCACGAATTTCTACAAAAATTTCAGTTCCAATTTTTGCGTATAAGGTTTCTACATAACCTAAACCTATGGGCTTATTCAAGCTGGGTGATTGTGTACCGCTAGTTACCATACCAATTTGCTTTCCTTCAGCATTATACAAGGTATAACCTTTGCGAGGTATTCCTTTATCTAGTAATTCAAATCCTACTAATTTTCGGGTAGTACCTTCTTGCTTTTGCTTCTCTAATGCTGCACGATTTACAAAATCTTTTGTAAACTTGGTAATCCACCCCAATCCGGCTTCTATGGGTGAGGTTGAATCATCAATATCATTACCATAGAGACAAAAAGCCATTTCCAATCGCAAGGTATCTCTTGCCCCTAATCCGGCAGGCAATAAGCCTTCTTCTTTGCCTGCATCCAATATAGCATTCCAGGCTGATTCCGCTTGATTATTCGGAAGATAAATTTCAAATCCTCCAGCCCCTGTATAGCCGGTATTAGATAAAATGATGTCTTTAGCACCATTAAATTCACCCACCGCAAAATGATAATAGGGAATATCGCTGAGTTTTACCGATGTAAGTTTTTGAAGTATTTGATTTACTTTGGGACCTTGTACTGCTAACAACGAAATATCATCGCTGATATTTTTCATTTGAGCTCCATATTTTTCATTATATTTTGATATCCAATTCCAGTCTTTATCAACATTCGAAGCATTTACAACCAGCATGTATTTTTCTGGTGATAAACAATATACCAACAAATCATCTACAATTCCTCCGGTGTCATTCGGAAGACAACTGTATTGCACCTGGCCAGGCTGAAGCTTTGAAGCATCATTGCTTGTAACATATTGTATTAAGCTCAATGCCTGCTGGCCTTCAATAATAAATTCTCCCATGTGCGACACATCAAACATGCCGGCTTGCTTTCTAACGGCATGATGTTCTTCTAATAAACCTGTGTATTGTACAGGCATTTCATATCCCGCAAATTCTACCATTTTGCCGCCTAAGCTGCGGTGTATCGGTGTTAATGCTGTTTGTTTCATGAAGGTGTTTTCTGATGTTTTTTAAAAGTTAGACAAAGGTATAAGCATTATTAAATATATTAACATTTGTATCATCATGATCAATCACAGCAATTGCTGCTTAATCACATATGACTCATTCATCTATTTTAATCAAAATATCCTATAAAAACACTGATCTACATAAAAACCAGCCTTCTCTTTTTAAATCGAGTCTAGACCACATCTTTTCAGTTAATCATTAGACAAAATCAAAATTTAACCTTATCATGAGC
>CALEWF010000028.1 GCA_937925455.1 uncultured Flavobacteriales bacterium
GGGCACGGGGTAGCGGGGCTGAGGGCACGAAGACACCGCTACCCCGATGCCATGTGTGGCTGAGCCCCGAGGACTTGGAACGGATAGCCGCATAAGCAGCCATAATACTTTGTATATTTGAACTTAGTGTGGATATTTTAATATAACTTTAAATGGCAATTTTTACTTTAGTGAGCCCTTGCCTGAAATATGTAATTTTTATTCTTGGAATTACTGGTTTGGGGCATGCACAATCAAAAATTACCATAAGCGGATATGTAAAAGACGCTCAAAACGGCGAGCCTTTAATTGGAGCCAATGTTGTTTCAACCAGCAATCTCCCAGCTGGAGTTATCACAAACGAGTTTGGATATTATTCAATCACTATTCCTTCTGGAAAAATACAATTACAGGTGCAATACCTGGGTTACTTCACCCAAAAGCTTGATACCATTCTGCAAACGAATTTTCGGTGGGATGTTATGCTTCAGCCTACTTCTAAAGAGCTTTCGGAAATTCATATCACAGACTCTGGTTCGTCCAAGGTTTTTCTTTCATCACTGCCGGGTGTAGAAAAAATTGATTTACATCAAATGAATAAATTACCGGTGCTGATTGGCGAACGTGATTTTATTAAATCTATGCAACTGCTACCCGGAGTGCAAGCCGCCAGTGAAGGGAGTAGCGGGTTTTATGTACGAGGTGGTTCGGTTGACCAAAATTTAATTGTGCTGGATGATGCAACGGTGTATAATCCATCGCACTTATTGGGTTTCTTCTCTTCGTTTAATACTGACGCCATTAAAGAAGCTACCTTGTATAAAGGCAATGCTCCTGCTCAATATGGAGGCAGAATTTCGTCGGTACTGGATGTACGGATGAACGAAGGAGACAATCAGCAATTTCATATAGGCGGTGGCATCAGCCTGATTGCTACACGAATAATGGCTGAAGGGCCTATTCAAAAGAGAAAAAGCTCATTCCTCATTTCCGGAAGACGCACCTATGCTGACCTTTTTGCTAAGCTTTCTACCAATGAAACCATAAAAAATACGGTACTTTATTTTTATGACCTTAATGCAAAAATGAATTTTAATCTCGGGAAGAAGAGCCGAATACTTATTTCCGGATATTATGGACAAGATGAGTTGGGGCTTTCAGATTTTCACCTTCGATGGCACAATGCCATGGCAACGCTTCGGTTTCAACATCTCATCCGTTCTAATATTTTTTCAAATACTTCCTTTGTGTTTAGCGATTACAGCAGTACGGTAAAAATTAGTTTAGACAGCATAGGTGTAAAACTTCTTTCCGAAATCATGGATTTTCAGTTAAAACAAGAATTTCAAATTTACCCTTCCCACAAACATACGCTACGCACCGGTGTAATATCAACGGTTCATATCGTTACACCCGGTGAGATTGACGGCAGCGGCGCCACCGGAATAAATATGACGGACCTTTCTAAACGCTATAGTTGGGAAAATGCTTTGTACATAAATCATGAATGGACTGCCTTACCTTGGATGAACATTCAAACCGGATTAAGAGTTGTGAACTTTAATGCTACTGGTCCCGGTGATTTTTATATAAAAAATTATTCCGGAGAAATTTCAGACACGCTTCATTACCATGCATTTTCATTTCCGGCCTCTTACTTCAATATTGAGCCACGTTTGTTTTTAAACATTCAACCTTTTCGATACACCTCCATCAAGTTGGGCTATGCCCGACATACACAGTTTTTGCATTTATTAGCCAATTCATTTGCCAGCAATCCTACTGATAAGTGGGTTCCCAGCTCCAATTTAGTACGTCCTGAAATTTCAGATCAGGCTTCATTGGGCGTATTTCAGCAAGTGCATCAACAAATGTTTGAAATTAGTTTGGAAGGATATTATAAGCATCTTCAAAATCAATTAGATTATAAAAACGGCGCCGATGTATTAAACAATGAATTATACGAAGCTGATTTATTATCGGGAAATGGCCGGGCTTACGGCATGGAATTTTGTTTTAGAAAAAACAAAGGAAAATTTACCGGCTGGATTGCTTATACCCTTTCTCGCTCTGAGAGGCGAATAGAAAGCATCAATGATTTTAACTGGTATCCGGCACGACAAGATAGAACACATGACCTAAGCATTGTGTTAATGTACACATGGAAACGTTTTAGCTTTTCTGGGGTGTTTGTTTATTATACAGGAAATGCGGTAACCTTTCCCAGTGGCAAATACGAATTGGATGGTAAAATAATTTACGTGTTCACCGAACGAAACGGATACCGTATGCCCGACTATCACCGATTAGACCTTGGAATAACCATTGATTTACGAAGTAACAAAGACCAATTCAACAAAAAAGGATTACCCAAACGAAAAATGATGGTATCTGAATTAACATTAGGCGCTTATAATGTGTACAACAGACACAATACCTACCGCATTACATTTAGGGAAAGCAAAACAGAACCAGGCAAGACCGAAGCAGTAAGTACAGCTTTATTTGGAATCGTACCCTATGTAGGATATAACTTTAAATTCTGATGAAAAACCGGTTGCTGATAATAGTTGTTTTCTTTTTATTTAGCTCCTGCCAGCAGGTAATAGAAATAGATTTGAACGAAGATAATCCTTATTTAGTAGTCGAAGCCAATATAACTGACCAACCGGGACCTTACAACGTAAAACTAACCCGAAGTGTAAACTTTGATGACTTCAACATTTTTCCTACGTTGGACAATGCTACTGTGATAATCTCCGACACGTTTGGTAATACTGATACACTTATTCATTTAGATTCTGGAAGGTATCAAACCAAGCTGATTCAAGGCATTGAAAACAGCATGTATTATCTTACCATCTTCACTCCTAGCGATACCGTAACTGGCAGTTGTTATATGCCTCAAAAAGTTCCATTTGATAGTGTACGCTTTACACTAATTAACTGGTTTGGCAAAACAAGATATTTAATTACACCGCATTTTACTGACCCGCCTGAGCCTGGAAATTTTTATCGTTTTATACTTTATAAAAATGGAAAAAAAAGAAATGCACTGTATGTTTTTAATGATGTTGGAGTAAATGGACAACCCAACAGCCGTTCATTTCTAGCAGGCGGTAGCATTGATCCGGGTGATACCATCGAGGTAGAAATGCAATGTATAGAAAAAAGAATTTATGACTATTATTTTAGCTTAAATCAAATAGCCGGAAGCCTCTTGTTACAAAGTGCTACTCCATCCAATCCGGTAAGCAATTTGCAAGGCAATCGGGTATTGGGATATTTTAATGCATGTACATCACAAAAAATTACGGTGATTTTGCAATAATCATATTATCGTATTTATTCCTTAATTTTATGTAGTTTCTTCCCTGTATATGAAATCGGTTGCGTTTGTGCTTTTACTATTTATCACTGCTCAAGCCATAGGGCAAATAACTTTTTTTAAAACCTATGGGAACAATGATTCCGATTATGGAACCTTTGTAATACAAACCTCCGATCAAGGGTATGCCCTTTGCCTTAATACCCCCACCAATCCTCCACAAAATTCACAAATTAACATTGGTGTAATTAAAACCGATGAGACTGGAGAAGCTCAATGGATACAGGAATATGGAATTTTAAGTTCATGTACAGCATCCAAACTCATTCAAACTTCTGATGGTGGTTATATACTCACCGGTGTAGCCGGTGATTTTGGAATGAGTGGAGAACGAAAAGCGTTTTTATTAAAACTCAATTTAGCCGGTATGCCTCAATGGTGTAAATTATACAATGTGAGTAGTAGTGATCGTGGAGTAGATGTAATAGCAATTAAATCAGGGGGATATTTGCTTATTGTTTCTGCCTTTGACAATATCAATACAGAACAAATTTTAATAATTAAAACTGATGGAAACGGAACTCCTTTATGGAATAAAATTATCAGCACTCAGGGAAAATTAATCCCTGTGCGTTGCGGAGAGCTTTCAAACGGTGATTTAGTCATTACAGCTTCCCGAATGAATATGTTTACGGATGTAGTATTGATAAAACTAAACGCAAGCGGAAATTTGATTTGGAGTAAAATATATAGCACAATGTATGATGATCTACCCACATCACTTCGGGTAAACGACTTGGATGAAATTTGGCTAGGCGGATACAGCTATTTTACAAATTCAAATTTTGATGGATTTGTGCTCAAAACTGATGCAGACGGGGCTATAAAAAACAAAATCTTTTTAGATGGTGGCACCACACAAGGAGAAATGATCCGTGATATTGCCATTGCCAATGGTCGAATTGCCGCTATTGGCGATTTAGGAGGAATGAATGAACGGGATGTATTTTTGGCTCTTTATAACACCAACGGAACCAAAGAATGGATCGTTCGTTATCCTATTTCCACAACATTTACTAACTATCCGTTTGCAGTACAGTTTTTACCCGGTAAGGGTTTTATCTGGACCGGTGATATTCGACCACCTACCGCTCAGCGCGATGCGGCTCTGGTAAAAACAGATTTGCAAGGGGATGCAGGATGTTATACCGAAACGCTAAACTTATTTACCACAGCACAACCCCTTAACGAAGCTAATATCAACCTCACAATTAATGACCCAACGGTTACAGTTACATCACATACCCCATTAGTATTCGTCCAAGATATATCCCGTAAAACACTGTGCGAATTTATTACCCCTGTAGCGCAATTTGACACTACTCAATCTATTGAAAACTGCCCTACGCGTTGCCTAAACTTTTTAGATCAAACCAAGTTTGAGCCTATCGCCTGGCATTGGTCTTTTCCGGGAGCTATACCTGATACTTCCAATGAGCAACATCCACAAAATATCTGTTACAACGCATCCGGAAATTACACAGTTACGCTCATTGCTACCAACCTATTTACCAGTGATACCGTTACAAAAAATTTCACTATTGGCTTAACCTGTCCGATTGTTGTACCCAATACATTTTCTCCAAATGATGACGGAATAAATGATGTGTTTTTTATTCAGGGATTGCCTTTAGAATTTCATTTAATTATTTATAATCGCTGGGGCTATCCGGTGTTTGAAACGCAAAACCCCAACGAACTATGGAATGGAAAAATATACAATACCGGAGAAAATGCTACCCCCGGTGTATATTTTTATGTGTTAAAACGGTTTGATACCGGCCAAGTGCAAACAGGTTTCATTTCACTATTTAATTAAGTTTTGTATATGTACATTCATATCTAATCGTACCTCATCAGATACCACAATGCCTCCGGCTTCGGTTACCGCTCTCCTTTCCAACTCATATTCTTTCGGAATAATCCCGCATTTGTCATTAAAGTATTGATATTAGGCTGCTTAAAGCGGCTATCCGTTCCAAGTCCTCGGGGCTCAGCCACACATGGCATCGGGGTAGCGGTGTCTTCGTGCCCTCAGCCCCGCTACCC
>CALEWF010000029.1 GCA_937925455.1 uncultured Flavobacteriales bacterium
ATTGTTTTTATCTAAAACAATACTATTAGGCCAATCGCCTACTGTTAAAGTACTTTCTACTGTTTCAGATGAAAGATTAATAATATGAACAAGGGAATCGGAAGAATTGGTAACGTACAAACGATTGTTATGAATCAGTAATTTTTCAGGTAGTTTTCCAACGGTGATGGATTTTGTAACAGTATTAGATGAAAGGTCAATAACAGAAATTTTTCCATTACCTGTAAAATTTACCCATTCAGAGAGGTAAGCCTTATTGTTTAGAAAAGCGATATATCTGGGTAGTTCTCTATCAGTAATTGTAGCTGAAATTTTGAAATTTTCTGCATTAACAACAACTACTTTATTACTATTATTTACAACGATGTATGCTTTGTTTTTATGCATGTTAATGGATTGAACTACATCGCCAAGTATGGCATTATCATTTGCATTAGCAAAAATGTTATTGTAAACGTTGTATGTATTACGAGGAATGTAAGAGATAGAACCGTTTGATTGTCCGAAGTTACCTTCGTTGGTTACATAAATACCTGGACCGTAAATTCCTTGTTCTGGATTAGGTTCATTAGAGCAAGAGATGAAAGAAAAGATTGCTAAGGCAAGCAAACCGAAACGAAACTTGATTGTTTTCATGACTTTTTAGTTTTAAGGTTAATGAAATGATTGTTATTAAATTCTAATTTTATACCGAGTAAAAATTGAGTACCTGGGAGAGGTCTATTTTCAATGGACTGATACTGCGTATTGGTGAAATTTCTAATTAAGCAATCAAACGATAGATTAAAAACAGGAAATTTAAACTTACGCCCAAAGCTGATATCGCCTAAGAAATAAGGAGGTAAAGCCATTGAATTATCATTTCGTATAAACCTTTCGCTGCAAAACTTCGAGGATATGAAAAGAAAAATTTCGTGATAATTTAGATATGCTAAAATATTAGCAGTATGCAATGGTACATAAATCAATTGCCTGTTCAAATCACTGTTATTTATTTCTTGCGCTGAAGTAAATGTGTATTGTGCAGAAATTCTCCAATGGAATGTTTTTTTATTTGTACTTGCTATATTTATCAATGATTCAAAACCGGCTAATCTTACGGATTTAATGTTTACCGGACTCCAGTATCCAGCAGGTTGAGGTTGCCATGAAATCCAGTTATTTACCCACATGCTGTATCCATTCACATCTATCGTAAATGCTATATTACGAGTTGCATACGAATAATTTGTACCTCCCTCTATATTCCAGCTTAATTCAGGCAGTAAGTCTGAATTGCCACCGGGCGTCCAATATCTGTCATTTAATGTTGGAACACGATACCCATTATTCAACATGGTTCGTATGGATAATTGATGGTTTTTTTGATCAATTATTTTCCAGTTTGTACCAAATGAACCGGTTAATGGAGGTGAGTAACCCGGAGTAATTTGTTGTCTTATCGAATAAAATAATGTTAGCCATCGGGTTGCATACCAGTTTGCTTGTGTTATGATTGATATCCGGTGTTCTAATATCGCTTGTTGGTATTGCTTTATGATGGGAATAAAAAGTTGATAATGTGCCCCCCATTCCAGTTTGATTTTTTTCCATCCTCCCCATTTCTGAATTGCATAGGCTTGTATTTGATGAATATAGGTTGAATCCTGAATATTTTGATCGGAATAATTTAATTCATCCATAAAATAACCGGCTCCCCATTGGGTAAATAAATGTGCCGAACGTCCAGAAATATGTTTACCAGAAATTGCAGCACGAATATTTCTATCAAATTGATGGGCTTGATTTAAGGCCATTCCAATTGAGGGTGGAATTTGCCGGTATTGTTGATTATAATTAAGATAAACTGCAATTTCATTTCGCTGATTGGCTTGGAAAGACAAATTTTGCGTTGCCATGATTTGACGATATTTGGCTTGAGGCATAGAAAGCCAAGGGAAACCCGGAAGTGATTTATCTTGGTATAAAAAATCGTTTTTAGCTTGCTGCCAAGTAAATGCTGTAAAGGATGAAAATTGTGAGCTACCGGCTTCCATGGAGGCAGTATTGGCTAAAAATCCGTATGAACCTACATCTTGTTTGGTTTTTACATTCCAAAATGAATTGTATTTGCTTTTATGATCCATCATGATGGTTGCGCCCATGCTGGCATTACCAAAGATGGAAGAGGCGGAACCATAGGCGATTTGTAAATTATCTGCATGCGATAAAGGCATTAAGCTCAGGTCAAACATTCCCAAAGAGCCACTGTTGATGTGAAATCCGTTCCATAATACATTGGTTTTATCAGCTCCGGTACCTCTGAATGAAACCGTAGAAGTAGTACCATTACTATACGAACGCACATATGCACCCGTCTGCAGCTCTATGGCTGCCGTTAATGGAATTGATGAATAAATTTTAGAAGTTAATGTGTCTATTTGTACATAACGTATGCCAGCATACTTTTCAAAACGGGATTCGGATATTACAAACTCTTTTAATTGTATTGCTGAAGTATCTTGAGCACGGGAGTATAAAAAATAAAAAAAATTGCTTACCAAAAGCAATATGCCCCACGAGATATTTTTGTTTTTGTTAATCATGTTTCATTCGGTTCTTTTTCCCGAGAACCTTGCTGAATGTTTATGACAGGCAGGTCTCCTGGCTTGTTCTACAGGTATCGGTCTTCCCATCTGCCATTGGCAAACAGTGACACAAAGTGATACCTGCTCTTTAATAGAACTTACAGTTGCGGGTACAGCTCCCGATTTACACGGGATTCCCTTTTAATTTCATAACCTGAGATTATGAAAACCTGTGCACAAATGTAATAAAATTATCTACAATCGTAGCCCCAATTTTGATATGCTTGAATGGCATTATTATATTGATCTACGCTTTCGTAGTTTTCTCTGCACAATTCTACATCTGGCAGCGTTGTATGTTTACAAGTTACACAGGGCTTGCACGAAAGAAATAAAGCAGAAACTGGAATTCCAAAAAGAAATAAAATTTTATTCATGATTGTTTATTTTTTTCCAAAACTATCAAATTTATTTTGAAGATAAAAGTTCAACTGCTTGTTGCGCCACTTTGGTACCAATTGCTACTCCCATACCACCCATTCTAACCGCTACTCCTACCCTATCGTTGATTTTTTTAATAATGGGTTGTTTGGTAGCACCTTTCCCCATAATACCTGCCCATGCATAATCAATAGTAAATTCTTTACCTGGCAATATGTGGTTTTTTAATACAGAGATTAAATAATTTGTAATTATTGGGGTGGTTTCTATTGTGGAAGTATATTCATTTTTTAAATCAATGTGCCGGCCACCACCGATCAAAATTCTATCGCCGATATTTCTAAAATAGTCATATCCTTTGTAATGATGGAAGTTGCCTTCCAAGGTGAGATTTTGAATGGGCGATGTAACTAAAACTTGCCCTCTGGCAGGAATTACCTCCAATTCAGGCAATAATTCGGAAGCAAAACCATTATTGCAAATCAGTACCAATGAAGATTTTATATCAAACGGGTGGGCTGCTATGGTTACATGTTGATGATTCACTTCAATAGTATTTGCTTTTATTCCGTTTAAAATCAATATTCCGGATTTATGACAAAGTTTTAACAAATGTTGCATCAGCATTCCGGAGTGTATTTGTCCTTCAAACGGATTAAAAAAAGCCTTGGGATAGGCTTTTATACCCCAATTTTTAGGCAATTCTATACATTCAAACACATCTGTATCAAAACCCGCATATTTCTTTAACGCATGGTTTACATAATCTATTTTCGACAAGCATTCTTCGAATATTGCTTCATCTTCATTGAAAAAAATCTCAAAACCTCCGCTTTGTATGTATCCAATTTTTGATTTGCCGTGTAAATCAAGCAAATTAAGCAAACCTTCATGCCGTTCTTTTACCAGCCTAAAACAAGATTCTTCATCCATTTCGGTGAGATCGTCTAATATTTCGCTCATGCTTCCAAAACATGCAAACCCTGCATTACGTGTGGTAGCACCGTGAGGCAACACGCCCGATTCAATGACTACTACCTTTTTTTCCGGGTTATGTATTTTATACAAGTAGGCTGAAGTTAAACCAACTATACCAGAGCCAACAATCGTTAAATCAATGTTTTTTAAAAAGGTATCATGTTCCCAAAAGCTCAAATATGAAGCATTCATAGCATCGTAACTTATTTTCAAAGATAAGCTACATGCGAATACATAGCTATGGATTTTTTAATTTATTACAAAATGCCTTTTTGAATTTCTCAAGTTTAGGCGCAATGACAAAAGTACAATAGCCTTGATTAGGATTTAAATTGTAATAATTTTGATGATAATCTTCAGCTTTGTAAAATATAGAAGCTGGAGAAATTTCTGTTACAACCGGAGCATCAAATGCTTTTTCCTGATTCAGTTTTTCTTTAAAATACTCTGCTCTTTGTTTTTGAAATTCAGAATGATAAAATATAACTGAACGATATTGTGTGCCAACATCTGCACCCTGCCTATTCAAAGTAGTTGGGTCATGTGTTTGCCAAAAAATTTCCAACAATTCATCAAATGAAATCACAGACGGATCATAAATTATTTGGCATACTTCTGCATGGCCAGTTCTGCCGGTACATACTTCACGGTATGTAGGATTTTTTACTGAACCGCCCATGTATCCAGATTGTACAGAAATTACGCCCTTTACCCGTTGAAAGATAGCTTCTACACACCAAAAACATCCCGCACCAAATGTTGCCGTATCAAGGCCGTTAATTTCCGTAGATGTTGTATTATTATTTGCAATTGATTGATTATTCATAATACGATTTTTACTTGTAGTATTACAGGATAAAATAAGAATAATAAAAGCCCATAGTTTCATAATAATTTAACAATGTGATAGACAGATTTGTTTAGGCCTGGAGTTTTAAATTCATTATATTAAAATTCTAACTTTGCTGCCAAATTTTAACTATGCAAGATACTATTTTTAAACGGATTGCAGAATCTTCGCTGTTTAACGGATTTATATTATTTATGATTTTGTTAGCCGGTGTAGTGGTGGGTCTTGAAACATATCCCAGCATTCAAAACAGCTATTCCACAACACTGCATTTACTTGACCAGATTATATTATGGACATTTGTTTTCGAGGCTTTAATTAAAATTTTATCGTTTGGAAAATCTCCATGGAAGTATTTTAGTGATGGATGGAATGTTTTTGATTTTTCTATTGTGATTATTTGTTTTTTACCCTTAAATGCATCTTACTCCGCAGTATTACGATTAGCCAGAATTCTCCGCGTATTGCGGTTAGTTTCAGCACTACCCAAGCTACAATTATTGGTAGGAGCTTTGATTAAAAGTATTCCATCTATGATTTATGTGTTTATATTGATGGTACTTCATTTCTACATATTTGCTGTATTAGGTACATTTTTATTTCAAAACAACGATCCAATTCATTTTGGAGACCTTCAAACATCTATGCTAACTTTATTTGGCCTGGTTACATTGGAAGGCTGGGTGGATGTAATGTATATCAATTTATATGGTTGTGATAAGTATGGATACAGTGATTCACCAATTCCTTGTACCACTCCACAAAGTCAGCCTATTGCTGCTGCTTTATATTTTATCTCATTTATCATCACCGGAGCGATGATTGTATTAAACCTTTTTATAGGAGTAATTATGAATGGTATGGAAGAAGCAAAAGAAGAGGCTGAAATTAAACAGCGTCTTGACTTTTTAAAGGACGGCAAAATTTCGCCAGGGGAGGAATTAGTAATTATTCAAAAGAAAATAGA
This sequence comes from uncultured Flavobacteriales bacterium, assembly GCA_937925455.1. Taxonomy (GTDB): domain Bacteria; phylum Bacteroidota; class Bacteroidia; order CAIKAF01; family CAIKAF01; genus BA4. The sequence continues at coordinate 5,804 of CALEWF010000029.1, forward strand.
AGAATTAAATACTGATTTAAAATATCTGGGAATAAAGATTAAGGCTGACGAAGAAGAACGTAAAAAAAAATCTTAATTGGTTTTTAAGCTATCGTTTGATTCATCTTGGTTGTCTTCAATCTTTGGTTTGTTTCTCTTAAAAAATTTGAATAGCTCCTTCCAATTATCAAATTCTCGACGATAGCTAATACCAACACCTTGCGTGTAGGCAGCCGAGTTTTTCATCAGGTTATTTTCGTTCGATCGGTTAAAAGCTTTAAGCCGCAACCTTCCATCATTGGTAGCTTTAAATTCAACCGTTACATTTCCTACAATTTGACTTTGATTTTGACTAGCAGATTGGTTTAGTGTTTGCCCACCTACTCCAATATCACCGTCAATAATTAGTCGTTGATTAAAAAATTGAGTTGACAATGCTACATTCACCTGGTCAGCCGTTTGTGCATCACCTGCTTTATATTTTAAATTCAGGCTAACATCTCGGGTAAGCTTCGAAATCCAGTTATTTAATTGCCCTGCCAGTAATTCCAATGAGCTTGAACCTAATCCACTACCTAAACTACCGGCTAAAAGATTTCCGGTTCCCGCTGAACCACCGGTTGATTCAGGTGGTAAAAACTGATTCATAACTAGTAGGGCAAACACTTGCCGATTCATTTCGTTTTCATTAGCCATGGTTGATTTAATTAAATTTCGAGTTGATTCATCGGTATTAGGTAATTCCATATTGAAACTAATGGTAGGATTTATCAACCGATTGGTAAGAATCAATTCACAACTTATCCGCGTAGCTCTACGATATAATTCGGCTTGTGTTGGGTCCATAAATACAGAAACAATGGGGTATAAAGAGGTATTAGCTGTGTAAATAGCAGTTGCATTGATAATGGCTTGGTATGGATTCCCTGAAAATGTAATAGTACTTCCTGGTTTAATGGCAAATTGTTTATTAATAAGATTTTGTAAAGTAAACAAATAATTGCCACGCGTAATTTCAAATACACCGTAAATATCAAATTTATCTTTAGAGTCTATGCTTAAACTAATGTTTTCTGAAAAACCAGAAGCGCTGATTACATCTCCAACCGTTTCATCAAAAATTACCCTACATTCTGCATCGGGGGTAATCTTAGCATTAAGATTAAAAGTAAAATTTGTATTAATGTTTTTCTTTTGTTTAATAGGTTCATCTATTTCACTGGTATCTGATTTAATAAATAATACAAAATTCTTTTCATCTATTTGTGCGGTATTTCGAATGGGAAGATTTAAAATAGTGAATTTTTCGGTAGTAATATCTGCACTTAAAATTAAATCAGTTAACGGGCCATGCATACTTGCTTTTCCGGTAGCAAATGCAGTACCATAAAATTGCTCATTTTGGCGGGGGGATGTTTCAAGCACATTCAGATTATTAAAATTTAAACGTAAATCCAAATTAATATCATTAAATAATTTATGATTAATTACACCATCCAGTAATCCTTTGTTTCCCCCTACATCGGTTATTTCAAGGTCTTTTAGGATAATTTTTTGGTTATTGATAACTATATCTCTGTTTTTTGTATGATTGATAAAATAAGCCACGTTGGTGTACCCAATCCGTATCATGGCATTTTGCAAGCTTACATTTGATTCTATAATTGGTTTTTTGGTAGTTCCGCTTAATGATACATTACCAAATGCCATTCCCTGAATATCACTAAAAATAGGATTAACCATTTGTTTAAAAATACTAAGGTTTAAACCGTCAATATCTACAAGAATATCCAATTGGTCATCTTCTCTAAATGGGTAAAACCGGCCGTTAGTGATAGATAAATTTTTAACACCCAATCTTTTTAAATTGGCATTTAGCAGAATTTCTTTGTTTTCTGATTTAAAAATACTGTTTAACGACAATTCTCCTAAAGGGATCTTATTTAGCTGCAAATCACTCACAGAAAGGTTGGAGGTAAAATAGGGTGTTTTTGAGAAAATACTGTATAATTCGAGCTTGCCGTTAACCCAACCATCCAAATCTACGCCCTGCCTTGCCAAAAAGAAATCAGAAAAATCCATAGGAAAATCATTGAGTGAAATACGTATTGGCAGGTTAGAATTTGATGATGTTTCGCCATTTATTACAATCATTGGATATCTGGAATTTTTTGGAAACACCTCCAGATTTTCAACATATAAATAGGCAGAATCTAAAATGATTTTATTTCTATCAGAGATAGTCCACAAGGAATCATTAAAATAAAAATAAGAATCAAAAATTCTAAATTCAAATCGCGGAGCATTGCCAATATAAGCCTCTGCGTTAATGCTGGCAGAATTTTGTTTTTTTCCTTGGTTGTAAAATCCCGTCCAAAATTTTAGTGTATCATTTTTTGCATTGGCATTTAATATAACGTTATCTATTTTAAGACTATCTCCCATATAAAATGCAGAGGCGTTGGATGTTAATTCAAGATTTTGGTTTTTGTTGTTAACCAAGATATTCCAGTTTTGCATTTTAATATTTTTATAACGAAGCCAGCCAATCGTATTTGAGGTTAATGAAACTGTATTAGTGAGAGAATGAAAAATTCCGGTTAATTTATTTCCTGAACTCATTTGTAAGTCCGGTAAAAAGACCTTAAATATGGGATTGGGATTTATGAAAGTAATGTTATACACAAATTGTTGGGTAGCAGATTTTATGTTTGGATTTACTGGTAAGTTAAAAGATGGAAAGACCTGATTCGTTCTAATTTTAATATCATTTAAAAGTGGAATCAACCGAAATGTTCCGTTTATATTTGCCTGAATAAGAGGAGAATCAAAAATTATACTTCGGATAGAATCATCTTTTAATGTGGCGAATAGAGTAAGCGAATCAACATTTAAAAAGCGGCTTGGAGATACTTTGTAAAATAAATTACTTACATGAATAGCACCTACCAACTCATCAATGTTGTTACCAGTAAAGTTTGCTAAAATTTTGCCCGAAAAAATAGAAAGAGAATCGGTTTTTACGAACGATAGATTTTTAAGATTAGCATGTTTTACCTGAGCATTAAAATCATATACAGGCAATTTTTTGTTTTGGAGGTTTATTATTCCGGAAAAATCAAATGTTATATTAGGATCTGTAATATCCACTTTCCCACTAAATATTTTATTTTTAAAAGTTGCTGCAGTATTAATATTTGTATAGCTATATCCTTTAAAATCAAGTTGGTGAATGGTACCATTAAACATGGTACTAAGTTCATCCAACGAAAAATTTTTTCCTTCCACAGTACCTGTTAAGGAGATTTTACCCAATGTTTTTTCCATTCCAAAAACTTTTCCGGCATAAAAATCCATAAGTTTTATTGAGCCTTTGTACACCACATCATTACCTTTTACATCCATAGTGATATCTGTTTTTGCACTTCCTGCCTGGGTTTCGAGTGTACCATAAGCCGTAAAGTTATTGTAAAATCCATCAAAACTTCCTGAAAACTTCATCACTCCCAACCGAACAATTTCTGCAGGAACCTGAATTTTTTTACCGGATGAAAAAGGCGGAACCGGAAGTTCCCGAAGGTCGTAGTATTGAGTAACGAGCTTTTTAATATGTAAACTAATCATAGTATTTTTAAAATCGGGTAATCCCTGCATAGCAATATCTCCGTCTAACTGTGATATACTACCCAAATAAATGCTTAAATTTTTGCCTTTCAGATTTGAAATAGGTCCTTTAACATGGCCTTTAATACGCACACTTAAGTCAATGCCTTTTAATTCATCCGTAAAAAAAGCAATGTCTTTAAGATCAATGTTTGATAAATTTAAATCTGATACAAGGGTTACACTGTCAATAAAATCACCCAAACAACCCCAATTTCTATAACGCATAGCATAATATCCAGAAACTTGACTGCGAGGAGTTTTTAATTTAAAATCTGAAAATTCCATTTCAGTAGAACATATCAATACATTTGCTTTGAAATCACTCATCACCAAACCGCTTTGCTCCCATGCTCTAAGATTTTTTACTTTAAATAGCAGGCTATCGCCCCGAATATCAAATTGACCAAAATTGCCAGAAACCCGACTTATTTGTATATCATTAGGTAAAAATGCAGCCGGCCGTGCTTTTTGATTCATATTTTTAACGTGTACCCTGCATTCATTCAATGACAGGTCTTGCATGCTTATAACAAATTTTTTTCCAGGTTTCTTTTTGGAAATAGGTTCTTTGGGGTTGAACTTATCTATCAAAAATGTTATGTTCGGCTTCTGCTCGTTTTTATAGGTGCAAACTTGAATATATCCTCTATCTAGCATTACAGTAGAAAGTACAATGTTTCCATCTTTAAAATTAAGTTCATCTATATCAACATTTAAAAATTTGGCAACGATTAATGTATCCTGCATGTGGTCTTCCACCATGATGTTTTTCAGCCGAATGGTGCGACTTAAAATGTTTATCTCTACCCGTTCTATTGTAGCGGTAATATCATAATTGTTTTTTAGCCATTTCATGGCTAAGTGTGCCAATTGTGTTTGCACCCATGGAAATTGCAATGCAAGCAGTACCAGAAGTAAAAGGCCAATAATTCCAAGAAAGAGATTTTTGAAGATTCTTATAAGAATTATTCCAATTCTTCGCCGTTTGCCTTTATTTTCCGGCAATGGGCCACCGCTATCGGGTACTTGCTGAGAATTGGTAACTTTGTCCAATGGTATCTAAATTTAAGCAACAGCAGCCGATATATATTTTAGGAATTGAGTCCTCTTGTGATGATACATCAGCAGCCATCCTTTGTAACAACAAAGTGCTTGCCAATGTGGTAGCTAGTCAGGAAGTTCACCGCCGGTTTGGGGGCGTAGTACCTGAACTTGCCTCTCGTTCACACCAAGCTCACATTATTCCTATAATACATGAGGCGCTGAATAAGGCAAAGATAACAAAGAAAATGCTGAATGCTATTGCTTTTACCAGAGGTCCCGGCTTGCTAGGCTCTTTACTTGTAGGAACATCTTTTGCAAAGGGTCTTTCAGAATCCTTACAAATCCCCTTGTTGGATATACATCATATGCAAGCCCATATTTTGGCTCATTTTATTGAAAATAGCAACGAGATAAACGATATGCCGCCTTATCCGGCATTTCCTTTTCTCTGCCTTACAGTGTCGGGTGGACATACACAACTTGTAAAAGTAAATTCTCCTGATTCGTTTGAAATTTTAGGTGAAACATTGGATGATGCTGCCGGTGAAGCCTTTGACAAGGCATCCAAAATGTTGGGATTACCATATCCCGGTGGACCTTTAATTGACAAATTGGCCCAAGAGGGTAACCCTAATGCCTTTGTGTTTCCACATCCTCAAATTCAAAACTTAGATTTTAGTTTTAGCGGATTAAAAACATCCATTTTATATTTTTTACAAAAAAATCAGAAAGCAAATCCAAAATTTATTGAGGATAACTTACATGATCTTTGTGCTTCCATTCAGTTTACCATTGTTCAAGTATTGATTCAAAAGCTCGAAAAAGCTGCGAAGAAGACCAATATACGAGAAATTGCCTTGGCAGGTGGGGTATCGGCTAATAGTGGATTAAGAAAAGCTGTGGTGACTGCAGGTAGAAAAAATAATTGGAATATATATATCCCCAAGCTGGAATATTGTACGGATAATGCTGCCATGATTGCCATGGCCGGTTACTTTAAATATTTGAAAGGAGATTTTGCTTCGTTAGATGTTACTGCAAGTGCCCGTATAGAAATGGGTCTTTCTAATTCAGCACAATAAGTTTTTCTTTCCAGCTTTTCCCTGTAGTTTCATTGCGAAGCAGCAATACATAAATTCCTGTCGGCAACCCCAAAAGGTTAAAAGTATGGTAATACGACCCGGAGATATTTTCTTGATAAAAGATTTTACCATTTAAATCAAATAATGACAATTCTAATACGTCATCCTGTATCTCCGGATTGAGTAAAATTGTACTTGTACCCGAAGCAGGATTAGGATAGACTACAAATAGTTCTTGGGTAAAATATTGTATCGGAGTGCAGAACTTGAAAGAAATTGTATCGGTAAAAAAGTGGAATTTTGCCACATAATCACCGTTTTTTTCACGAAGTATAAACATGCCTTGGCCGTATTGGCAACAAATTCCGTCACCATAACTATCCGTAACGGTTACTGTGTAACAAGCCGGCCTGAAACAAAGGTTATATTCATTGACTTGATTGGGTAAAAAACTAATAGCGCTAAATGTTTGATTTCCGTTTTCGTCTATGATTGAAATGCTGTTTTCTTGAGGGTAAGCATCGGTTGTAAATTGAAGAACGAATGACTTTCCAACCACTCTTTCAAAGGGTTTATTTAATGAATTATTTCCAGTATTTTCATCGGGCAAATTATTTACGGCAATTACATTCGCTGTAAACAAATAATTAGAGGGTGAAGGAACAGAGAGTGAAGGTAATTCAACGATGGTTTGTTGTAAAAACACTAAACTTCCTGTCCAAGTATATTCAAATAATTCTTGTCCATATCCATATTGAATGGTTATAGAAGTTACGGTATCGCTTCCCCATGAAATTATTGATATTCGAGGCGAAATTACAGAATCACATACCACTGCATCTGGTTGAATAATCTGATTTATTTTAATATCCCTGTTGTAAAACGGACTAGAAAAATAGATACCGGGCATAGTGATGCTATCTGTATTGTTAGGGTCAAGCCATTCTTTTAGGCGGGAATCCGGTGTACTGCCATATTGCCATGATACATCAAAACGGCCATAATAATCACTTAAGTTGTTATTGCATGCCGCAAATCCTCCATGAAGCTGTCCGGTAATTTGATGTTGGGCATTAAATAGTGGCGAACCGCTACTTCCGGCTTCGGTAGTACCTAAATCCCAATCTAAAACGCTCCAATGATTATTCAATGAATCGGGTTGGCTAACATATCCCGAAGAAACAACCGCATTACTGTCCACAGAAAACTTTTTAATATCTCCGCTTGGGTGATGAATACAATAAGACTTAGGGCTGGGCACATTACTCCTACTCCACCCTGCAAAAAAAGGATTAAAATCAGGCAAGGGATTTTGGTCAAGTTTCAATAATGTAAAATCTGAAAAAGCATTTTCAGCCACAATTTCACATCCTTGCAATACTTGGTTTGTTGGGCCATCTATGTTACTACAATCAGGGCTTTGGTAATTAAACATAAAAATGGCGTTGGTAGCCGTATTGCAATGCTTGGCTGTTAATACGTAAGGTGTTCCATCTTGTGCTGTATTATTTATGAGAGTACCCGTGCACTTTCGGGTATTATTGGCTGTGAGTAGCATTACAACAGCCTGCCTTTCATTTTCCCATCCTGATGCAATATCACAATTTATATTTACGTTGCATGCTCCTGATTGTCCAAATCCCGATTTTTCACCATGTACCGGCCTATATCCCGTAACAACACCGGAAATTATAATATCAGAAGTTCCAATATTGCTGTATGGTTCATATAATTCTACAATTAATTCATCTACCGGAAGTGGTATGGTGGCAAAATTTTCATGTTTATTGACGTTTCTCCAAGTAAATCCCCCCAATTTGTAAGATTTTGAGGGATCATATACCCACATTTTTGTTCCGGGTTGAATGACAAAACGTTGAAAGTTAATATTTAATGATGTAGATCCCTTAGAAACTATGGCTATTCGATACAATTTTCCATTTTCTGTTTGCTGTTGTTCAAATTCATTAAGGGTAATTTCTACGGGCAATTCAATTCCAAATTGATAAGGCCCACCAACTTCCTGTTCATCTTGTTTGCACAACTCTTCCCTATTCGGCGCCGGTAAAACAACTTTTGTAACCTTTGTATCTACTTTTAAATTCCAGGATAATGGGAAACTTCCATCATTTATTTGTGAAAATAAATGATGATGTGTTATGAAAATAAGGAACGTAAATATGTAATATTTTTTCATTTTATAGCTAAATTAAAAATTTGGCTCGAACAATAAATAATCATTCCTTCAATAATTTAAATCAATGCATAGAAAGTTATACTTTTACTCCATGCATTGGTTCAATCTTATACGATGGCCTAATTTGTCTATTATGTTGTGTATGATGCTTATAGCTAGTTGGGTTTTACATGTTTCGTTTTCTTTCAATTTTTTTCTTCTTATTGCATGTGTCTTATTGACAGCCGCTGCTGGTAATGTATGGAATGATATAAATGATCTTATAGCGGATCAAATCAATAAACCACAGCGTGTATGGATAGGGAATGTAATTTCTAAAAGGCATGCATTATTGTTTTATTGGTTGCTCAATGGCTTGGCAATGCTATTTTCTCTTTTCTTGTTTTTTCAAAGATATCATTTTGTATTGGTTATTACACTCCTTGCACAAATCTTATTGTTCTTATATTCTATATTATTAAAACGTATAGTTGTCGTTGGGAATTTTGTGATTTCGTTATTAGCCTGGATGAGTTTTTTACTTCTTGTGTTGTACCATGAAAACGCTTCGGATATCAGTAGAAGGTGGGTTATGCATCTGGGATTACTCGCTTTTTTTACCACTTGGATTCGGGAAGCGATAAAAGATATGCAGGATGTAACAGGCGATGCAGAAGCTAATTTTAAAACCTTGTCAGTAATATGGCCAGCTTCTCATGTTAAAGCGTATGTTTTACTGATTATTGTAGCATATTTGAGTTATGTGGGGTATTATTTTTTTAATAATAGTTGGCTGGTTGCTTTTGCAAATCGGTTAATACCCTATTTAATAATACTAATTTTTCCTGTATTTTGGATTGTATATAAACTTTTGCAAGCACAATATTCAGATCAATTCAGACAAGTCGGAAATTTTATTAAAGCATGGATGATTGTAGGGATGCTAAGTACATTAATCTGGAAAGGAATAGTTTTTTAAAATGATCATTTAACAAAAGCTTTTTCAAAATAAAAATGAAATAACCCATGATTCAACTACCTTATCATGTCATTTTAGGTTCACAATCTCCCCGAAGGCAGGCATTGCTTGCAGGGTTAGATATTCCATTTCAGGTGATGGTAAAAGATACGGAAGAATCGTTTCCTGATGGATTACATCCTCGTGATGTTGCCCTATATCTTTGCAAAAAAAAATCAGATGCTTTCATACTAGAACTAACAGAACATCCGGATTGGTTAGTGATTACGGCGGATACACTGGTAAGTTTTCAGGGACAAATTTTAAATAAACCTTCAAATATTGAAGAAGCCTTTCATATGCTAACTATGCTAAGTGGCTGTAAACATACGGTATATACCGGCGTTAGCATTCGAACAGTTGAAAAACATTATATTTTTTCAGAAGAAACAGATGTTTATTTTGATACCATTTCAACGGATGAAATTCAGTATTATTTGCATAAATACAAACCTTTTGATAAGGCCGGCAGTTATGGTGTGCAGGAATGGATAGGCTATGTGGGCATTCGGCGAATGGAAGGTTGTTACTACAATGTGATGGGATTGCCAGTTAATCGTTTATATCATGCGCTAAAAACTTTTAATCTATGAGAATTATAGATACAATTCCACATCCCGATATGAGGATAAGCATATTGTACATGAATGAAAAATTCATTGTGCGCTTTGAAGATGGTCCCTATGAACAACATTTTAAGTTTACTAAAGATATGGCTAAAGACCTTGAACAGGTTAAGAAAACCGTGGATGAATCATTTTTAAAATCAGTAAGAGAAATTTTTGAACAAATGCATCAACATTTTAAAGAAACTTATTTTAGAAACAACGGTTAGTTATTACTTCTTTCTAGGTCATTCATAAATTGCCGAATTTTCTTCATTAATTCAGGTATATGTAGATTCAGATAAAGTTTTCCATGATATGCCAGGCTTACTTGGCCAGTTTGCTCAGAAACAACTATTGCAATAGCATCCGAATTTTCGGTTACACCCACGGCTGCTCTATGCCTAAGGCCAAGCTGTGAAGGAAAATCTGATTTTTCTGTTAATGGGAGAATGCATCTTGCAGCTTTAATCATGTTGTGTTTAATAATTACAGCCCCATCATGCAGCGGGCTGTTTTTAAAAAAAAGATTAGCCAGCAACGGAGCACTGAGCTTGGCTTCCACTTGTACACCGGAACGGATATATAGTTTTAATTCTGAATTTTTTAAAAGCACGATCAACGCACCAGATTTGGTATTTGAAAGTTCTTGCAACCCTTTTTCTAATTCATCCCAATCAATCAGCTGCTTACTAAGATTTTGAAACGATTTTGGGATAAAACGTCGGATAAATCGAAAACGACTCTGGAGTCCGGTAGTGCCAATAAATAATAAAAATCTTCTGATTTCTTGCTGGAAAACAATAATCAATGCAATCATCCCCACGCCAATAAATTGTCCTAAAATCTGGCTAAGCAATCGCATTTGCAATGCATCAACAATGAGGTATAAAATGTAAATGGATAAAATTCCAAAGAAAATATTAATAGCCGCTGTGCCTTTTACCAACTGATATACCTGAAATATAAGCAGAGCTACCAGCATTATATCAATGATGTCAAGAAATCCAATGGTAATAAACAAGGCATTCATGAAATTAAATTTCTCATTGAATATCTGAATTATTATTCAACTTTGAAAAGAATTGAGTGATTTTAATGGCTTCCTTAGCTTCTTTTACATCATGTACACGAAGCAATGAAGCACCTCGTAATAAGGCAATAACGTGAACTGCCGTAGTACCATTTAATGCATGGTCAGCATCAGTTCCAATTATCTGTTGTATCATTCTTTTTCTTGAAACTCCTACCATGAGAGGATATCCTAGTTTTTCTTTAAATGAATTGATGGCTCCTAACAACTTATAATTATCTTCTAATTGCTTGCTAAATCCAAAACCGGGATCAAGGATGATTTGATCAATCCCTACACCGTTAAGCATCTTGATTTTATTTTCAAAATAGGTATAAACTTCTTCAATCACATGTTTATATGTATGCACATGATGCATGGACTGCCTGTTTCCTTTTACATGCATTAATACATAAGGAACCTTCATTTTTGAAACTTGAGAGATTAAATCACTATCGAAAGCCCCACCCGATATGTCATTGATAATATCAGCACCTTCATCCCAGGCTGCTTTTGCCACATTAGCCCGGTAAGTATCAATAGAAATAGGAATATGATTGAATTTAGGACGAATAATTTTTAACAAGCTAATTACACGATTGATTTCTTCTGCTTCATCGGGTTCAATAGAATTGGGCCGTGTGCTGGCTCCGCCAATATCTATGATGTCAGCCCCATCCAAGATCATGGCTTCTACACTATTCAATACTTTTTTTTCTTGAGTTATTCTGCTCGCACTGTAAAAAGAATCAGGGGTAGAATTTATGATTCCCATCACCAGTGGGCTGGAAAAATCAAGGTTCCCGTGTGGTGTTTTATATGTTATTTTTACTGGCAATTGATTACTTTTGAACATTCCATGAAATGTATGACAAGTAAAACTACTGCTCAATATGATGCTGTGATAAAGATATGCAAAGATATCTTTGTGAAAAAGCTAAAAGATTACGGTCCATCGTGGAGGGTTTTAAGGCCATCATCTTTAACCGATCAGATATTTATTAAGGCTCAGCGATTAAGAACCATTGAAGAAAAAGGATTTGCCAAAATTGATGAGGGGCAGATTCCTGAATTTATTGGTATTATTAATTATTGTATCATCACATTAATTCAACTAAAACTGCCACCAAGGGTCGGTTTAGAGCAAGATGAAAATGTTGATTATATTCAATTATATGATACTTACTTTGAAAAGGCCAAAAAACTCATGGAAGCGAAGAATCATGATTATGGGGAAGCCTGGCGCGATATGCGGGTTAGCACCTTTACTGATATGCTTTTGATGCGAATACTTCGAATTAAACAAATTGAAGATAATCAAGGAAAAACACTTGTCTCAGAGGGTGTTGAATCTAATTATTTAGACATGATTAATTATGCGGTTTTTGCCTTGATACAATTGGGTGTTACTGGCTAATAGTTGTTGATTTAACATTCTATTCACTTTTGAGGGCAGTTCTGATACGCGTTGAAAAATGTATTTTTGAGTAATAAAAACAAAAGGCAATGAGAATCATAGTAGGTATATCCAGAGTAATTGTAGGAACTCTATTTGTAATTTCCGGATTAATTAAAGCCAATGACCCGTATGGTTTTGCCTACAAGTTGGACGAATATTTTACTGTTTTTAGCAATGATTTGGGGACTGTAAAAAAAGAAGTTCCGGTTGAGGTAGATGAAAACCTGAAGAATTCGCCTTGTTATACAAAACTTGATATCAAAAAAGAATATATTCTCGAAAGAATCCCAGAGGAAGAGTTAGGATTTTTAAAAAAATTCCTCATTCAATCGTTTGGATGGTTTGCAAAAAATTCATTACTCCTGGCAGTGCTTATATGCGTTGTAGAAATCGTCTTAGGGCTTTTTACTGTTATGGGGTTCCGCATGAAGCTCGTAACCTGGATATTGTTTTTAATGATTTTGTTTTTTACTTTTCTTACATTCTACTCTGCGTATTATAATAAAGTAACAGATTGTGGTTGTTTTGGCGATGCGTTGAAGCTCACTCCTTGGCAATCGTTTGGAAAGGATGTTTTTCTATTGATATTTATTTTACCCTTATTTATTTGGCGAAAAAAAATCAATGGGTATCCTATGAATTCCTATGAATATGTAATCACTGCTTCTTCCATGGGATTAATGATTATACTAAGTATTGTTCAGTTTAAATGGAATTTTCCAATATTTTTCCATGCAGCATTCTTGGGTATTAGAATTGGGTTATCCACAATTAGAAAGCCCGTTATTCAAGAAATGGGAAGTTTAATTTTAATCACCTTAGCCTCTGCATTTTTTACCCAATATTGTATAGACCATAATTCAGTACGTGATTACAGGCCTTGGCGTGTAGGAAATAACACCCGTGAATTGCGTATTGGTAAACCTGAACTGGCTGAGATAGAAATGGTATATCTCAATAAAAATACTTGCGAAGAAGTACGTCAATCAACCAAAGACTGGTCGTGGCTCGACAGTACTTTTGAAGCAAATCATATCTTTTACAAACAAGATAAACAAGTAATAGAACCTGCTATTGAACCTAAAATTAAAGATATAAGCCTTGAAGACCCAGAAACCGGCGAATCTATGGCTGATTCATTGTTTAATTTTCCAGGATATGCATTTCTTCTGGTTTCTCCTGACTTGAAAAAAGCCAGCGAGAAAAATATGGACCGAATCAATGCCATCGCTGAATATTCTTTGCAAAACGGTATTCTTTTTATAGGCGGAACTTCATCGGATGCCGAAACAATTGATGAATTCCGTCATAAGCATCAAAACATGTTTCGTTTCTATTTTAATGATGAAAAAGCATTGAAAACTATATTAAGAAGTAACCCGGGGCTTGTATTGTTGAAAGATGGAATTGTGGTAGGTAAATGGCATTACAATGATATTCCTACCCTTGATAAAATGCGTTCGGAATATCTGAAGTAATTCATGTTTCGCTATTATGCTACTAAATTAGGCTATGGCTTGCTGGTACTTTTGGGAGTAAGCATCCTGTTGAGTTTTGTATTTTTTGCATTTCTCAACAAAGATGACAAGGTCATTTACGAAATGACAGGTCAAAATACCTCACAAGGTGAAATAGAGCGAATTAAAAAAGAATTATACTTAAATCAGCCTATACCTATCCAGGTAGGTATTTATTTGAATGATTTGTTGCCTTTGTCCATTCATTCATCTGATTCTAGCAGAATATTATTTTTTAATCCGAATAACTATTACGGAATTAAATTATTTAGCATCACTCATGCATATGGTATATATTTAAAAACTCCGTATTTGAGAAGAAGTTATCAGAATCAAATGAAAGTAGAAAAACTATTGATGCAAACATTGCCTAATACAGCGGTGCTTGCATTGGCATCTATGCTAATTGCTGCGTTGGGCGGGATAATATTGGGAATCATAGCATCTTTGAATTCAGGTAATTGGCTTGATAAATTTCTTTTGTTTTTTTCTACGTTGGGGATGTCTTTTCCATCGTTTTTTGTTGCTATTCTGGCAAGCTGGCTCTTTGGCTTTGTTTGGTATAAATTTACTGGACTTTCTCCCTGGGGAAATTTGTATGAAATAGATGATTATAGCGGCGAAAAACATCTTGCATTAAAAAATTTAATTCTTCCTGCATTTACCTTAGGTATTCGCCCCTTGTCTGTAATTATGCAATTAAGCCGAAATAATTTAAAAGAAGTACTTCGCAGTGATTATATTCGAACATCCAGGGCAAAAGGGCTTACCGCAAGTGCTATCATCATAAAACATGCATTAAAGAACACATTAAATCCTGTTTTAACAGCTGTTTCCGGATGGCTTGGAAGTTTACTTGCCGGTGCTGTTTTTGTTGAATATGTTTTCGGATGGAAAGGAATTGGCCGGGAATTGGTAAATGCACTACAAAAATTAGATTACCCGGTAGTGATGGGATGTATCTTGCTTATTGCAAGCATGTTTGTTTTGATTAATATTCTTGTGGATTTAATATATGGAGTATTAGATCCTCGAATAAGAAAATAGAAAAGGGGCCGGCGCCTGGCGCCTTGCCCCCTCCCCTTGCAGCGTTATTTTGTTGAATCTACTCTTTGTTTATTCCTTGCATATTTTTCTTTAGATGAATGGGTTTAGGTTGCGGATCTATTAAATTATGTTTTTTTCCATTTCCCTTTCCGCTAAATGCATGTCCATTTGAACGTTTTTCAGCATGCATTTGTTTATCTATCGGCTTGGTAGTAGGCTTGTTTAAATCGGTTGTATTAGCATGTAGTGGTTGTGTTGTTTGAACTGATTTTACGGTGGTTGTAGTTGCTTTACCTCCAACAACCACTTTTTCTGACTCTTTTACAGGCTTTTCTGTTTGTGCCATCAGGTTGGCAGTGAAAAGAATCATTACAAAAAATAAGATTGATTTTGTTTTCATATGTAATGTTTTTCTTAAATAATTCAAGATGCATGCCAAAAAATAAATTTTGGCATGATTAACAACATATTAACGAATACAGCTTATCTCTACTTCTCCAGTATAGAGTTTACCACTGGAATAATTGCGGATGCTTCCTGAAAGCCAGTTTGACGATACACCATCTCGCCATTCGTATTAAATAACATGACTACCGGAAATCCTTCGATATTGTACTTAGCAGACTGAATGCGTCCTTCCTGTGTATCTATATTTAGTTTAATGTTTATAAAATGGGTATTTAATAATTCAGCCAATTCTTTATTTCCAAAAGTTACTTTACGCATTTTTTTACATGGCGGGCACCAGTTGGCATAAAAATGAAGCATGACTGGTTTATTTTGCATGGTGGCTTTATTAATAGCTGTTTGATAATCGGTAGATTCAAAAACAACTTCTGATTTTATTTTATCTGCATCCGGCAGGCTGCAAGAATAGGTTATTAATAAAGTTGTAATAAAGGGTAAAATTTTTTTCATCACAAGCATTTAAAATAATCAAAAGGTTCTTTACAGTCATCGCATACATACAATGCCTTACATGCCGTAGAACCAAATTGGCTAAGCATTCGTGTATTAGATGATTTACAACGTGGACAAATGATAGTTTCTGATATACCCATCAATACTTTTTTATTTGCCGTGGGCTTCACCGGTGGGGCAATTCCGTATTCTAACAATTTCTTTTTACCGGCTTCGCTCATCCAATCTGTAGTCCACGACGGAGTTAAAACTGTTTCTACTTTAAAATTCTCTAAACCATGTTTTTTCAGCGCAGCAATAATATCTTCTTCCATGGTCTTCATGGCAGGGCAACCTGAATATGTGGGGGTAATGGTGATGACCCAAATATCATTTACTTTTTGAATATTTCGTAAAACACCCAGATCTTCCAGCGTTAAAACCGGAATTTCTGGATCGGTAACTTCTGTAAGCCATTCTCGTATTTGTGCTGCCGTAGCCATGTTATAATATATTACCATACAGCATCGGGATATGCCCGGGGAAGGAATTGCATTTCTGCCAAAATGTATCCCATATATTCCGTGTGTCGGCCTTGTTTACCTCCCTTTTGAAACCAATTATTTTCAGGAATTTTTAACGTAGCTTCTTCTAATACTTCGCGAACATAATCATTCCAAGCTTCTTTTATTTGTTGCAGGTCAGCACCGATGGATTCTTCCAACATGAGGTTATCTACCTCATCCGCTTCAAACATCTCACCGGTAAACATCCAAAGATCATCTAAGGCATTCTGCATTTTTTTATGGCTTACGTCGGTACCATCACCTAAGCGAATTACCCATTCCGAAGAATATTTAAGGTGGTAATTAATTTCTTTTAAAGATTTTTCAGCAATGGCAGCTATGCCATCATGTTTGCTATGCTGCAATATTTGGTGAAGATAAAAGTTAAAGGTATCAAAAAGAAAACACCGCATTATTGTGTCTCCCCAATTGCCATTGGGTAGTTCGGTGATAAGCAAATTTCTAAATTGATGTGCATCTCTTTTGTAAGCAAAATCATCTTCTGTTCTCCCCATGCCTTCTAATTCTCCTGCTAACGTGAGCCAGTTTCTAGCTTGACCGATGTGGTCTAAGGCTATATTTATTAGTGCAATATCTTGTTCTAAAATTGGCCCGTGTCCGCACCATTCACTCATGCGATGGCCAATAATAAGCGAATTGTCTCCCAATCGAAGGCAATATTCTAAAAGTGCTTCCTGTATGTTCATTTTGTAGAAATTAAAGCAGTTATTACATATGTCCTACTTCTTTTGGAATTTCATAAAAAGTAGGATGTCTGTAAATTTTATTTTTAGCCGGCTCATACAAAGCATCCGCTTCATCAGGATCAGAAGCAACAATTTGAGAAGAGAGTACCACCCAAATACTCACTCCTTCGTTTCTTCTACAATATACATCCCGGGCATTTTCAATAGCCATTTGAGCGTCGGCAGCGTGTAAGCTTCCTACGTGTTTGTGATTTAATCCGTTTTTACTACGGATAAAAATTTCCCATAGTGGCCAGTCTTTTTTGTTCATAGTATAAAAGGTTTAAGCAGCAGTTTTTTTCGCTTGTTTTTTCTCAGCGTAAGCTATCGCAGCTTCACGAACCCATGCCCCTTCTTCATGTGCCTTGATACGGGCTTTCAATCGCTGACGATTACAAGGTCCATTGCCATTTATTACTTGATAAAATTCTTCCCAATTGATCGGGCCAAAATCATAATGTTGGCGTTCTTCATTCCATTTTAAATGGGGATCTGGGATAGTTAATCCTAAATATTCAGCTTGCTTTACGGTCTTGTCAATAAATTCCTGACGTAATTCGTCATTGGTTTGACGTTTTATTTTCCACTTAAGGCTTTGTGCAGAATGAATAGACTTATCATCAGGTGGACCAAACATCATCAGCGAAGGCCACCACCAACGATTTAGGGCATCTTGTGCCATTTGTTTTTGTTCAGGAGTACCCTTAGCCATCTTCAACATAATTTCATATCCTTGCCGCTGGTGAAAACTCTCTTCTTTACAAATACGTACCATGGCACGTGCATAAGGTCCATAAGATGTACGGCATAGCATAACCTGGTTAGCAATGGCTGCGCCATCTACTAACCAGCCAATTGCGCCAATATCAGCCCATGTAAGGGTTGGATAATTAAAAATACTGGAATATTTGGCTTTACCGGTGTGTAACTCTTCAATTAAATCTTCGCGGTCAACGCCCAATGTTTCGGCTGCACTGTATAAATACAGCCCATGACCAGCCTCATCCTGAACTTTTGCCAATAAAATTACTTTACTACGAAGGCTTGGGGCACGGGTAATCCAATTACCTTCGGGTAACATACCCACAACCTCAGAGTGTGCATGCTGTGATATCTGGCGAATT
Source organism: uncultured Flavobacteriales bacterium (assembly GCA_937925455.1). Taxonomy (GTDB): domain Bacteria; phylum Bacteroidota; class Bacteroidia; order CAIKAF01; family CAIKAF01; genus BA4. The sequence continues at coordinate 23,805 of CALEWF010000029.1, forward strand.
AAGGTTTTTCTGTATGCCTCCGGCATCCAGTCTTTCGGCTCAATTTTTATTTCAGCATCTATTTTGGCCTGAAATTCTTTTTCTAATTCTTCGTTCGATAACATAGAACCTAATTATTAGTACAATTTTACTAAATTTTTAAAAGAGATGAACTGATAAATTGAAACCATTGAATAGCCAAAATGTTTCGAAAAAGCGATTCTATTCTTCTTATGTTACATGACATCAGTATAATAAATTACAAATCCCACGCCCGGGTTCTTTTGGGACGGATAAAATTTCGGATTTGTAATATAAAAGCCATAATTAAATAGATAAAAAACATAGAACCCAATGAAGCAAAAGAGGCATAAATAAAATAAATACGAATTTTGGAAGGGGCAATGCCCAGTTTTTCTCCCCACCAGTTACAAACTCCAAAGGCTTGTTTTTCAAAGAAAACTTTTAGTTTATTCATGCAAAGCAGGAGTTAATATTCTTTTACCAAAAATACAATATAAACAGCGTTTTTGATCACAATATCTATTTTTTAAGACAAGGAGTGCCTGAGAGTCGGCTGCTGAGTTTATTTTTAATCCCAGATTTTCAAAATTTTTAATGGTACTATTAGTTTCTGCCGGAATATGGTTAAGTAATTCGATGGCTGTTTCTGTCATTGTTTCTATCCCCCGCTCCTTGCCATATAAAAACATAAAAGGTGCTACTACGTTAAGTATGAGTAAACGAGCAGAGCTAATACCCATGCGGTTGCCTTTTGCTGTCTTGTCACCATCGGGCACAAATCGGTATTTCCAATATTCACTTACCTCTGGTAGCAACCATTGCAAGGCTTCTTCTTCCCGTTTTATTTCAATCATACGGGAAAACAAACTGCTAGAATGATGAATCAATGCCGCAAATTGCACCAGTCTGAGTGTGGGAAAGTTTGCTGGCCGCATACGTCCAAACTTCCACACATGCACCGGAAGGGAAACAAGGTTATATTTATTTTTTAAAAAAAGATATTCTCGCTGTAGGCGATGTATGTATTCATCTTGATACGATTTATCCAAATAGCCGGCTTGGCCAAGCATTAAAGCCTCTAATTGTAATAAATTATTTTTATGGCGGGCAATTACTTGCAAAGGCGTAATGGCCGATAGTTGATAAAATGGCTCAGCATTTACTTTAAATCCAAATCCACGAGCCATAAAACGATAAAAAGCTTCTTCCCAGTTCCAACCGTTTTGCTGCAATAATTCACGAATGTTTTTTGTTTTTTCTTCGAAGCGTTCAATCAGTAATTTTTGAAGGAAAATTCCTATTCCCTCTTCATGTATTAGAATTTCTTTTAGTTGTTTTTCGCAGGGAATCCATGATTTTGCCTTCATCATGGCATTGTAGCGATTAAGCATTTTAGAATTAATACGATTTTTTAATTCTAATGCTGGCAGTAAATCACCGTTTTTTTTAAAAACATCTTGGTCATGCTCATAAACTACGTGAAGAATAACATTGTTATAAGCAGCATCCTGTTGATGATTATGCAGTTCCCATTCCGAAGATTTCCAGTGTAATTCTATGTTGCCAGCCCATTCCTGACCGTTAATTTTAATGCGTGAATTAAAAAAATCAGGACCTGCATCGTTATTCATTATACCCGGCTTAATAATTTGAAGTTTCTCACCTTGAATGGTGTATAAGGCAGAGGTGTCATAATATTGAAATTGCCAGATAAAATGAAGCAATTCTTCCCGGTGGTTTCTCATAATTTTCTTTGAAATTCTAATTTAAGTAATTTCCAAAGAATAATCAAACCGAACTTTTAAACACCTTTGTGGTATGAATTTCTATCATATCTTCTTTTCTTTTTTCTTGCCATAGTATTTGAAATTATTGAAACAATGGGTGGGTTTGGATCATCTGTTTTTTTGTTCCCATGTCCGGATGGTTCTTTGATTTTAAAACCGTTTTAGGTATTACCGGTTTAATGCATGTAATTATTAGAAATTCATCCAAGCTTATGTTATTTAGAAAACATATTGAACCCAAATTATGCAATAGAAAACCGGATATAATGCAAATTCATTTTCATTTCTGTATTAAAGCCGATTCTATGAAGTAACCACCTAGGTTCAAACAGCTATTTTACTTCAATTGCATGAAACTGGGTTGAAGACGTTTTTTAATTGGTTTATTTATCTGTGTTCTCTGTGGTAAAAAATTTAACCACAAAGAACACAGAGATACACGGAGAACACAAAGAAAATGAAAGTAAAAACACACAGTATTCCTTTGTGTTCTCTGTGGTTATTTATGTAACAATGGCTACGTAGGTTTTTGTTTTTCTGGATGCCTACGGAAATTTTCTAATGCATAATTTGGGTTCAATCAATTGTGCTTGATCTGATATTAGTAGTTGGTATAGCCTCTTTAGTACGCCATTTTTTGGAGTTATGAAATAAAAAAGCCAGTTTAATAAAACCGGCTAATAATGAAAAAGAGTTGTGTTTGCTTTAAGCCAAAACTGCTTTCACCTTTTCTGCGGCTTCCTGTAATTCAATGGCAGAATGAACTTGAAGGCCTGACTCGTCAATAAGTTTTTTGGCAATTTCAGCATTGGTGCCCTGTAAACGAACAATGATTGGCACGTGAATATTTCCGATGTTTTTGTATGCATCTACAATACCCTGAGCCACCCGGTCGCAACGAACAATACCACCGAAGATATTAACAAGAATCGCTTTTACATTTTCATCTTTTAAAATAATACGAAAAGCCTCTTCTACTCTTTTTGCGTCAGCAGTACCACCTACATCCAAGAAATTAGCGGGCTCTCCTCCACTGAGTTTAATCATATCCATAGTAGCCATGGCCAAACCAGCTCCATTTACCATACAACCCACGTTTCCATCGAGCTTTACGTAATTCAAATTATATTTACCTGCTTCTACTTCGGTGGGGTCTTCTTCACGAATATCACGGTATGCATAAAGGTCAGGATGACGATATAAGGCGTTTTCATCCAGATTTACTTTTGCATCAACAGCTATAATTTTATTATCTGATGTTTTTAACACCGGATTAATTTCAAACATGGATGAATCAGTATCATCGTATGCTTTATAGAGGTTGGTTACAAAGGTTACCATTTCTTTGTAAGCATCGCCACTTAAGCCTAAATTAAAAGCAATTTTGCGAGCCTGGAAAGGCATCAAGCCTACTTTGGGGTCAATTTCTTCTTTAAAAATCAAATGAGGAGTTTTTTCAGCCACCTCTTCAATATCCATTCCTCCTTCGGTTGAATACATGATTATATTACGTCCGGTAGAGCGGTTTAATAATACACTCATGTAAAACTCTTTGGGCTCGCTGGGACCTGGATAAAACACATCTTGTGAAACTAAAACCATGTGTACTTTTTTTCCTTCGGCACCGGTTTGTTTGGTTACCAGGTTCATTCCAATAATTTTACTTGCCAAATCACGAACTTCATCCAGGCTTTTGGCCAGTTTAATACCTCCTCCTTTACCACGACCACCGGCATGAACCTGGGCTTTAATTACCCACCAGGATGTTCCGGTTTGTTCGCTCAATTTTTTAGCAGCTTCCACCGCTTCTTCGGGAGTATGTGCCAAAATTCCTTCCTGGATTTTTACACCGTATTTTTTCAATACTTCCTTTGCCTGATATTCGTGAATGTTCATAGGAATAGATGTTTCTGTTAATGGTGGCAAAAATAGTTGATTCTACTAAAGGTACAAACCCTGAAGAAGTAAGTTATTAAAAACTTATTATACAAGGGTTGCTAATAAACAACAAACAAAACCCTTTATTTTTGCTACAAAAAAGCATGCAAGCAAATGAACACGAATACTATATTACCGTAACCCCAAATGATCAATTATACTTAAAACGTTTTCAGCCCGCACAGCACAAAGGGATTGTTTTTATGGTTCATGGCTCTGTTGAAAATGGCAGGGTATTTTATTCATCTTCCGGTAAAGGAATAGCTCCTTATTTAGCAAAAAATGGATTTGATGTTTTTGTGGTTGATTTGCGTGGAAAGGGGAAGTCAAGACCTGCCGTTGGTAAAAATTCAAAACATGGGCAATATGAAGCCATTACAGAAGATATTCCGGCTTGTATTGATTATATAAAAAACACCACTGGTAAAACCTCGCTCCATCTTTTAGCCCACTCGTGGGGTGGGGTGCTTTGTCTTTGTTGGTTTGCACGATACCACAGCAGTGCCAATATTCAAAGCATGGTGTTTATGGGTACAAAAAGAAAAATATACATTAAATCGTGGGAAAAGCGGTGGAAAGTAGATTTTTTTTGGAATATAATAGGTAATGTAGCTTCTGAAATTAAAGGTTATTTACCTGCAAAATCGCTTAGATTTGGTTCAGACAATGAGCCAAAACAATTTTACAAAGAGACCAACCAGTGGGTTTATAGCGATGAATGGATAGATCCGCGAGATGGGCTGAATTACAAACAAGCTTTAAAGAATCTCAATGTACCCCCTATTTTATCGTTAACCGGAGTGCAAGATACTGTTTTAGGAAATCCGTACGATGTTCAATTTTTGATGCAGGAAGCCAACGCTCATGACCATCGTTATGTAGAAGTAGGTAAAAAATATGGTTTTAAGCATGATTATGGGCATATTGATATTCTTACACATCCTGATGCGCCTACAGATCATTTTCCTTTGGTGTTGGATTGGCTTAATACACATAATTGATTGGCAACTACCGGGCTTTTTTTTTTAAAAAGTCTTTTGAATGTAAGTAACGTAGTACGTGTGGTTAATACGTACATGATTACAGGAATTGAGAACATATATGATTTATTCCAAAATTGTCATTAGAATTTTTTAATAAAAAAAGGGGGGCGTACACGTGTTTCTCCGCCTCGTAGGAGCGGATTCACCCGTTGTCCAGATAAAGATAATCTTACCGTCATTGCTTCTCCGCCTTTGGCGGGGAAGCTATCTGTATGCTACAATGCATACACCACCAACGTCCAATTCCCAAAACGCAATAATAATGCGGTTTGCAACATACACACCCTGTACCCCAATTATCAATTATCAATTATCAATTACGAATTACGAATTACGAATTACGAATTACGAATACAATGCAAATAATACATCTTTAAATCAACTCATTCGCCCCTGCGGGGCGGACTGCTGCGGATGGTAGTGAAAAGCCCGCAGGGGCGAATGCCGCAACGCAAGGAGCAGCGGGGCTGAGGGCACGAAGACCCCGCTGCGACTATGCGATGCGTGCATGAGCCCCGAGGACTTGTAACGGACAGCCGCTTAAAGCAGCCAATTATACTCTAATGAC
>CALEWF010000030.1 GCA_937925455.1 uncultured Flavobacteriales bacterium
TACCTTTACCCCAAATGGCGATAAAATAAATGATTTCTTTATAGCCCAAGGATTTGGTATCAAACAATTCACTATGGAAATCTTTGACCGTTGGGGCATGAAATTATTTGAAACCAATCAAATGGATATTGGCTGGGATGGAACTTTCGACGATAAAGAATGTCAGATTGATATGTATATTTATCAAATCACAGCCATTGATATCTTCAATAAAAAACACACGTATCGAGGACAGGTGAATTTGATTAGATAAGACAACATCACTTTGAGTAACCTCTCAAAGTGATGAAATTCTACCATGAAAACATTTCAAATCCAGCCATGAGTTGATTAACTTGCCTTTTTACGCCGGCTATTACATTTTCATCTTCTGGCGATTGAATGACTTCGTCAATCAAGGAAACGATGATTTCCATGTGTTCTTCTTTCATCCCACGTGTAGTAATAGCAGCCGTACCTACACGAATACCGGAAGTTACAAACGGCGATTTATCATCAAACGGTACCATGTTTTTATTCACCGTAATATCTGCTTTTACCAAGGTTTGCTCAGCAGCTTTTCCCGTAATGTTTTTATTTCGCAGGTCAATCAACATTAAATGATTGTCTGTACCTCCCGAAATAATATGATACCCCCTATCTACAAACGCTTTGGCCATAGCCTGTGCGTTTCGTATAATTTGCTGCGTATAGTCTTTGTAACTGTCTTGTAAATCTTCATAAAAAGCTACCGCTTTGGCAGCAATCACATGCTCTAGTGGACCACCTTGCGTTCCCGGGAATACTGCAGCATCCAGCATGGCACTCATCATTTTCAATTCCCCCTTAGGCGTTTTTTCTCCCCATGGATTTTCAAAATCTTTACCCATCAGGATTACTCCCCCTCTCGGTCCACGAAGCGTTTTATGCGTTGTGCTGGTAACTATATGGCAATGTTTTAACGGGTCATTCAACCAACCTTTGGCAATCAATCCTGCCGGATGCGAAATATCTGCCAACAAAATAGCCCCTACTTCATCCGCCGCAGCCCGCAGCGTAGCATAATCCCAATCCCGTGAATAAGAAGATGCCCCGCAAATAATCAACTTCGGTTGTTCTCTCCGGGCTATTTCTACTACCTTATTAAAATCAATTCGACCGGTTTCTTTTTCTACTCCGTAAAAACTGGGCTGATATAACTTCCCCGAAAAATTCACCGGCGAACCATGAGTCAAATGCCCGCCATGGCTCAAATCAAATCCCAAAATTTTATCTCCGGGTTTCAGGCAAGCCAACATCACAGCCGCATTGGCCTGTGCACCACTATGAGGTTGCACGTTCGCCCACACAGCGCCAAATAGTTCTTTTACTCGGTCTATGGCTAATTGTTCCACTTCATCCACCACTTCACATCCACCATAATAGCGTTTTTTGGGCAAGCCTTCGGCGTACTTATTCGTCAAACACGAGCCCATGGCTTCCATCACCTGGCTGCTTACAAAGTTTTCAGAAGCAATCAGCTCCAAACCGTTTTTCTGGCGATAATATTCCCGGTTGATTAATTCAAAAATTTGTTCATCCTTGTGCATACTTAATTTTTTTGGCTGCCTATCCGGCTGTCGGCTCATAGTCCGCGGTGCTCATGCACGCAGGGCATACAAGCAGCAGTGTCTTTCTACCGTCAGCCCTGCTACTTCTTGCCCTGCGGCATTCGCCCCTTGCGGGCTACCGCCTCCATCCGGAGCAGAAATTTACGGCAAAGTAATAAAACAAACCGGGATTTTTATGAATTGTTTATCGGGTTTATTTCCCTGTGTAGCTTTTTACTGTTTTATCCATTTTATTCGAACAGGGATATCCTCACCTTTTCGCCAAACCTCCAATACATATACCCCACTTTCCCAATCACTTACAGAAATAGCATGGATGGGATACAACGATTGCAGGCGACAACGCCCAACCATATCATAAATTGCCATCGTTTCAATAGTATCTAAATGTTGAATGTACAACACATCCGCAGTTGGATTTGGGAAAATCGCCAATGAAAATGAATGTATATCCATATTTTGCTGCAAACTCATCCAATCATCATACACCCCACACAGGTTTTGCTCCTTCATCAGATAATATTCATTACTATGCTTGCTAATTAAATTTTCCATATTATAGTTGGGCAATTGTGTAGTAAGCAACATATATGTGGCTGTAATCATATCTCCTGGTCTGAAAGTAAAGGGTCCGCTGCTCATTATCCCCCTTCTATCTCCGGGTTGATTACCCGATGTCAATTCATTCCAAATAAATCCGGGGTCTATTCCCCATGTTCCAAGATGATTAGGATCGGTAAACCCAGGCATGAAATATCGGCTTTTTATGTTTGTATTTCCAAAGGTTTGATGGGTACTATCCCAGTTGATATAATTTGTATAATTGTAAAACACGTTCAAATTATTCAATGAATAACTGCTATTAGATACATAAAACGTAGCGCGTAACATAACAGTATCATCCAATATATCTTGTTGATTATGTTTTAATCTTACAATTGAAAAGCTTTGCAAGGGCGGTTCTTCATGATAACCCATCATTCCGTTGCCGTCTTCATCATAAGCATCGCCGTTAAAAAACAAAAGCGATTTGGTAGCCACATGCGTTTGAAAATAATCATTAAAACAATTGCCAATATCACTATCAGCAAACAACGCCAGATTGGTATTAAGATAGGTTATAGATGACCGATTAACAAATGTAAACTCCCAAAAAGTGGCTCTATTAACAGGGTTAGAATCTAACGATGGATAATTGCAAGCCCACACCTTTACATGTACTTCAAGTTTGGCAAAATTTGGATTGTACTCCGGCAAAGTATTGTCGTTAAAAATATAATACAACATTTTATCTCCTTTGATAAGCGGATAATCACCGTGGTAAGGATTATACATCCCATCCATATTTCTATCAAAAAAAGGTGCCAGATACGAAGCATATCCATTGGGACCATGAGCCGGCCAGGTAAGAATATCCGTCGGAATAGTATAAGCTCCATTGGCAATGCTTCCATTATCATAGGCTTCATTAAATTCTTGTATTTGTTGACGTGTAACTTGCCATACTTTATTAAATTGAGTAGTAACGGTAGAACTAATTTGTCCCATACCATCGATCGTTAAAGGACCCGTTTTATAGGTGGTAAATAGCGAATGTGGAATACCTTTTAAACTACCATTCGTACTATCTATTCCCATGATCATAGGCTTGAGCAAAAAAACAGTTTCTGTATTGCTGTTTTCTGGGAAAAAATAATCTAAATCATTGTGATACGTTTCTTTAATTACTGCTTTGATGTTATTTACATTCAAAACACCCTGAAATTGACCACTCACAGTAAGGCTACAAATGACATTAAGAAGCGCAACAAATCGTTTCATAACCAATAGTTTAAATATAAAACTCATTCATGCACATCAAAAGCACAAAAACAAAATCCGGGCTTTGTCGTATTTTTTTAGCTTTGAATAAAAAAATATGCCATGAATCAAAATCGAATCACCTCGCTTTTTAAAATACAATATCCCATCATTCAAGCCGGTATGATTTGGTGTTCCGGCTGGGAATTAGCATCAGCAGTTAGCAATGCTGGTGGATTAGGCATCATCGGTTCTGGTTCCATGTATCCCGATATCTTAGAACAACATCTGATTAAATGCAAAGCTGCCACCAATAAGCCCTTTGCAGTAAACCTACCGCTTATTTATCCGCAAGTGGCCGATCATATTGATTTAATCATCAAATATCAAGTACCCATTGTATTTACCTCAGCCGGCAACCCTAAAACCTATACCGCAAAATTTAAAGAACATAACATTAAAGTAGTGCATGTGGTTAGTAGTGCCAAATTTGCCCGAAAAGCCGAAGAAGCAGGGGTAGATGCCATAGTAGCCGAAGGATTTGAAGCGGGCGGACATAACGGACGAGAAGAAACAACCACGTTAGTACTCATCCCCATGGTGGTTGATGCGGTTAAAATTCCGGTGATTGCTGCAGGTGGTATAGCAAGCGGCCGAGCAATGGCAGCAGCCTTTGCCCTGGGGGCTGAAGGTGTACAAATAGGCAGCAGATTTGTAGCTTCGGTTGAATCTTCAGCGCATATCAATTTTAAAAAACGGGTAGTAGAAGCCGGCGAAGGAGAAACCTTGCTTACATTAAAAGAATTAACTCCGGTTAGATTGTTGCAAAATAAATTTTACAACGACGTGATGAAAGCCTATCAACGGGGAGCAACCAAAGAAGAATTGTCTCAACTATTGGGTCGGGGCCGAGCCAAAAAAGGTATGTTTGAAGGAGACTTAGATGAAGGAGAATTAGAAATAGGGCAAGTAAGCGGTATGATTAACGATATAAAACCGGCAGCCGAAATACTTCATGAAATTTTGCAGGAATTTCATCTGGTAACCCAAAAGCTTGGAAATGTTAAATTTTAGTTTGTTTTTTTTGACTTCGTAACGTTATATTTCATTAAAACTCAAATTATCCCAATTTCCACATTAGCATGCTTTATTGGAGTTTAAGATTATAGATTGATTGCAATTCATGTACCTGGTAGCATGTCAACTGTTTAAGTAACTCCGGATACCCAAATATTCCCTGTTGCCCGCCGGAGTGAATCACTACAATAGTCTCTCCATCCCATTCGCTACTAGAAATTTTATGATGAATGCCCATCATCATCTTGCCGGTGTAAACCGGGTCAAGCAAAATTTGATTTTTTTTATAGTAATTTATAATAAATTCAAATAATTCGGTGGAGGCTTTGGCATATCCCCCCAACGAAAATTCATCGGTAATTTCAATATTGTTATGTTTCAATTTTAACGCTTTTAAAGCAGAAAAACCGGTAATGTTACATGAAACAACTGCTGCAATGCCCTGCAACGTAGTTTGAGTGCCCACAGCCAGGCAAATACGATATGGTACTATTTCCTGCAAAATTTCTGCTGCCAACATCCGGCAGCCTACTTCTCCGGGTTCTCCTCCTCCACCTTCGGGCACAGGATACCAATTTTCAGAAATTGGTAATACTTCAAACATCCTTAATTTAGAAAGTGCATATTCCTTCCTGCTTAAAAAGTGAATTTTACCACCACAAGCTTCAATAAAATGAAACAACGGAGGGTAATAAGAAAAATCATTTCCACGAATAATTACCTGAAACGGAATATTTGCATAATAACTAAACGCAGCAAATGCATATAAATGATTAGACCATGGACCACCCCAAGTAAACCATCCCTCAAAATTCCCTTTCATAAATTGATGCACATGACCATATAATTTTCGGGCTTTGTTCCCTCCCCACTGAGGGTGAAGCAAATCATCGCGTTTGATGTAAAGTTTTACCCCGTGTTGTTCATACAACTCATGCTGAATCTGCTGCAAAGGAGATTGCATGGGGAAATTGGATAGTAGGTGTGCACGGCTTTGCATATCTTTGCAAAAAGAAATTCAAATGTCTGAAGGTTTTTCCAAACCCACACTAGCACCAGGCGACTTTTACTATTCGCCGGAAGGATACATTGTTTTTACGGAGCAATATCATTTAAAACGGGGGTATTGCTGTAAAAACGGGTGCAAACACTGCCCTTATGGATACAACAAAAAAACAGGCAGAATCGAAAAGAAAAAATAAACGTACTGATTTAAAAGCTGTTATATAATTTTTCAAACTTCGTGCAACCCTTTTAAATTTAATGTAATCTATTATTATAGTCATGTATTTCATGGCCTGGTTGTAAATGGCGAATTGCATTCCAGAACCCAAGTAGATGAAAAAAGGCCGATTATGTCGGCCTTTTTTTATTTTTAGGGGATGATTTTTATACTTTCTATTTTGTTTCGCAAATGGATTATTGATATAATTATTGCTTCCCTTCTTTTCACCGGGGCTTGGCATGGTGATTTGCTCGATTACGCTTGGAAAGCTGCCCGGGGGCAATTTCATATTTTATTAAATGCTCGTTCTATAAAATCTTACTTAGCCGACCCTTCCATCCCCGATTCATTAAAACAAAAAGTGCATTTAATTCAAGAAATTAAACAGTTCACCATTGATTCGCTCGGATTTTCAAATAATAAAAATTATACCACCATATACGACCAGCGGGGCAAGCCATTGCTTTGGGTAGTTACAGCTTCAGAACGCTTTGCATTAAAACCTTATTACTGGAAATTTCCTATTGTAGGAACTGTGAGTTATAAGGGATTCTTTTCTGAAGTAGAAGCTAAAGAAGAAGCCCAATGGTTAGAAAGTAACGGTTATGAAACCCGTATCCGGCAAGTAAACGCCTGGAGCACCTTAGGTTGGTTTAAAGACCCGATTATGACCAGCATGCTGGATAATGAGCCGGGAGAATTGGCCAACCTGATTATTCACGAATTATCGCATCGCACTATTTATATTAAAAGCAACGTAGATTACAGTGAGAATTTAGCCAATTTCATTGGCGATAAAGGGGCAAGGTTGTTTTTAAAATATAAATACAGTGAAGTCTCCCACGAATTTATTCAATACATCCAGGACGAAGAAGATTACAAACGTTTTGCTCGATACATGTTGTTTTCTGCTCAACGATTAGATTCCCTGTATCAACAAAAAGATTTTATCAACGCTTCCGATGCACAAAAAGAAATTTTGAAATCACAGCGAATTGAGAAAATTATACATGAAGCTGATACGATACAATTACACAATCCCTCTTACCTAAACTGGCTTAAAAAACAAACTCCTAATAATGCTTTATTTATCATCTTCAGACAATATAACAACCAACAAGATGAATTTGAAGAAGATTTCCAGAAAATAGCAAAGGGTAACTTAAAAGCCTATGTAGAGTACTTAAAAACGCACTATACTGAAAAATAATACGATGATTTTAATATATCTTCTCACCCAGTAGTCATTCAATTTCATTAAAAACTAATTAATCCAAAAATTATCATTAGAATTTTTAATCAAACCGTTTTATAGGGGGGCGGCCGCGTGTTTCTCCGCCTCGTAGGGGCGGATTGATCCGCTGCCCCAATGTTTTTAGCGTCTTTGCGAGGGCAACTGCCTCAATGCTACGATGCTAAACCTTACAGGTTTTTAGAAACCTGTAAGGTTTTTCCTCTGCCGTATCATACAGATTGCTTTCCCTCCAAAGGCGGGTCGCAAAGACGCTAAAACCGTATCATCTTCAAATCATCTC
>CALEWF010000031.1 GCA_937925455.1 uncultured Flavobacteriales bacterium
ACATTGCATTATAGCCGTTTATCTATTGCATAATTTGGGATAAATCAAAACCTATACGGTATTTGAAGACCTTATAGGTTTGAAAAAACATCTCACCTTCAAATCTGCTGCGGATGGAAGTGGAAAGCCCGCAGGGGCGAAGCCCACAGGGCACGGGGTAGCGGGGCTAAGGGCACGAAGACACCGCTACCTCGATGCCCTGTGTGGCTGAGCCACGAGGACTTGTAACGGACAGCCGCTTTAAGCAGCCTAATATCAATATGCTAATGATAATTTTGGGGATAATGGAAGTAAATAGAACCAACTAAAATAAAAAACCTCCGAACTTTCGGAGGTTTCTGCGGTCTGGACGGGACTCGAACCCGCGACCCCGTGCGTGACAGGCACGTATTCTAACCAGCTGAACTACCAGACCGTGATTACTATTGGGTTGCAAAAATAAGCAATTTTTCATATCATCCAAAAAAAATCAAAATTTCTCTAACGGTTTGGTATCTTAGAAACATGATGTTTATCATAGGACTTGGTTGCTTTTAGTTGTATTACTGCATTTCATTGTTAATATTCTATTTTACCGGTAATATTAAGCAACTTAGAAGGCTGAAAAATGTAAGTTTTAAATTAAATACTATGTCTGGCATTTTTGATCAAATACTCCGTTTTGGATTAACCATGAGCCTCATGGATAGGGAATTGTTTGTGAGTAAGGTTTCTGAATTTTTAGAACAGTATCGCAACGACCCGGAAATGATGGAGAAAATATCGCAGCGGCTATATCAGTATCTGGAAGAAGTGAAACAACGCATGGAAATGAAAGACCTGATTCGATCAGCCATAGAAAGCAGGAATTTACCTACCCACGAAGATGTGGTAGCCTTAACGCAAGCCATTGAAAAACTAACCCAGGAATTACAAAAAAATAAATCTACCGAATGATATTCAGAATTTGGGAATACCGATTGTATTATTTACAGGTACTTCGCGCCCTTCAGATTATTCATATCCTATTAAAAACGGGATTATTGAATGGATGGGAGGAAAAAAATATTTGCGCCGGCTAGTTCCCCAAAAATATTTTAACAATGGAGTGATGCGTTCCACCCCCGAACGTATTCGCATCATTCTCGAAGATTTAGGCCCCACATTTGTTAAGTTCGGTCAAATTTTAGCGGACCGACCAGATTTGATCAATGAGCCATTACGCATGGAATTTAAAAAATTGCAAAGCAAAGCGCAGCCCATGAGTGATGAAATGGCCATTGCTTTAATCGAAAAAGAATTAAGAGCTCCCATTGCTGATGTTTTTGAAAGCTTTGACAGAAATTGTTTTGGCTCTGCTTCCATTGGTCAAGTGTATAAAGGAGTGCTAAAAGATGGTCGGGATGTTATTGTAAAAATTCAGCGGCCGAATATTGAGACAAAAATTAAATCAGACCTCTACTTGATGCGATTTTTGGCAAAAAAACTTGTACAAGCATATCCGGGTTTGACCTCTATTGATATTGAGGGTTTTGTGGATGAGTTTGCAAAAATCATCATGTCTGAACTCGACTATTTTGAAGAGGCCTCTAATGCCCAGCGTTTTTATGATATGTTTAAGGATTACCCACAATGCAGAATTCCCAAAGTGTACATGGAATTATCTACCAAAAAACTGCTGGTGATGGAATACATGAGCGGTATTGAGCCTGATAAGATTGACGACTTAAAAGCTGCTGGACTTGATCCCAAAGTTATAGCCAATACCGGAACGCATATCGTGTTAAAAATGATTTTGAAACATGGGTTCTTTCATGGAGACCCTCACGCCGGAAATATTTTTATACAACCGGGGAATGTTATAGCCTTGGTAGATTTTGGCATGGTAGGAATACTCAAACCCCGTGAAATGAACTTTCTGGCAAGTTTTACCTTGGGCTTTGCTACCATGAATGCACGCATGATTACCGATTCGTTGATTACCCTTTGTGGTAAAAAATATTATCCGATGCATGACGAATTACAGTTTAGCGTGCAGGATTTATTGAATAAATATGAGCCCATTCCTTATGAAAAAATGGATTTTACAAAAATTCTAAACGAATGTGTGCAAATTATTATTCGTCATCAGCTTAAAATTCCATCCAGCATTTATTTATTGCTTAAATCCCTTGCTACGATTGAAAAATTTGGTAGTCGTTTAGATCCAGATATATCCTTGAGCACTATAATTAAGCCATACGCTGAAGACTTAATTAAACAAAAATATTCAGTGAAGATGGTAGCTAATGAATTGGTTGATACAATTCGAGATTATGCAGCATTTATACGTGATTTTCCGGGAGAAGTGAATGAAATTTTATACAAGATTAAAGAAGGCAAGCTTATTCATGAAATCAACTTGCAAGATAAAGCGGCATTTGCCCGTGCTGCCAAAGAATTTAGCCAGCGGCTGGCTTTGGTGATGATTATAGGTTTTATGGTAGTTAGTGCAACCATTTTGATCGTATTTGACCCGCAATCTGGTTATGGTAAAATGTTATTTATTATATCTGCAATTTTTGCCACGTGGACGCTATTGCGATTAATTTTTAGAACAAGAATTTAGCTCTTTGTAGATGGGTAATTCTATTGGTTTTGAAGTTTTTATACATCCATAATTGTTTTTAGAGTATTTGATAAGAGGCTGCTTGGTGCGGCTGTCCGTTACAAGTCCTCGGGGCTCAGCCACCCATGGCATCGGGGCAGCGGTGTCTTCGTGCCCTCAGCCCCGCTACCCCGTGCCCTGTGGGCTTCGCCCCTGCGGGCTTTTCACTTCCATCCGCAGCAGTCCGCCCCGCAGGGGCGGATGAGTTGGAAATGAAACAATTTGAAGATGAGTTGAGTTGAGGATGAATTGATTTGAAGATGTAATAATTGTATTGTATTCATAATTCGTAATAGAAAATTAGGACAGCAGCTGCGTAGGTTACAAACCGCATTGAAAATGCGTTATGGTAGTTGGTCTTGGGTGTAGTATGTTGTTGTAAGATACAGATTGCTTCCTCGCCAAAGGCGGGTCGCAATGACTGTAAGATTATCGGGGCAGCGGGTGAATCCGCCACTACGAGGCGGAGAATCACGCGAACGCCCCTCAAAAATATCAATAACTAAGAGGAATAGTCTTGTAATGTTTGTATATTATCCAATCATGACGTAAGCATTAGGATATTTGTAATTGGTACTAATTACTTTTTTGCTGAGTGCAAACGCCAGAGTCAATACGCCAACTCTTCCAATAAACATGGAAGCAATGATAACGATTCGGCCTGCCGTAGAAAGTTCGGTTGTAATTCCGGTAGAAAGGCCTACCGTTGCAAAAGCCGAAACTTCTTCAAATACAAGTTTAATCAAAGGAATTTGAGGGTCTGTAATGGATAAGATAAAAGTTCCGGTAAAGACAACCGATAATGAGAAAAGAAAAATGGAAAAAGCTTTGTAAAGTAATTCGGAAGAGATGGTATGCCGGTAAACTTCTACCAGTTTTTTACCACGTATGGTGGCTAAAGCTGATAAAAAAACTACGGCAAATGTGGAGGTCTTAATTCCTCCTCCGGTACCGCCAGACGATGCACCAATAAACATAAGTAATAAGAAGAAAAGTAACACAGGTGTAGAAAGAATACTGATGTCGGTAGTATTAAAACCGGCAGTTCGAGCAATTACACTTTGAAATAATGAAGTAACAATTTGGCCTAATCCTCCTTGAGTTTGTAAACCACCATCCGCTGCTTGTAAGGGATTCATGATTTCATTGATATAAAAGACAACAGCGCCTAAAATAATTAGTATGGCAGAAGTATAGAGCGAAAGTCGTGAAGTTATTTGGAGGCGTTTCCAAGGATAGCGAAGCCGTTCACGCATGTTTTTGGGGTCAAACATATCGTTCAAAATGGGAATACCAATTCCTCCCAGAAAAACAAGAATCATTATGACTACATGCAAAAAATAGGAGTCTCTCACAATGGGTTCAAAAAGGCCATTGGAAAATGTGGAAAATCCAGCATTGTTAAAGGCAGAAATGGAATGAAAAATGGAAAAAAATATTTTTTGGCCTAATGATTCAAAGGGCGTACGTGAATCCCATGTAAGAAAAATAAGAGTTGCTCCCAATGATTCGATAAGCAGGGTAAGTGTTACCACCCGTTTAAGCAAGCTATGGGTGCTTGAAAGAGAGTCGTAACTCATGAAGTCTTTGATAATAGTATGATGCCGCAATCCTACTCCTTTTTTTGAAAATGCAGCAAAAAACGAAGCGAATGAAATGATATTAAGACCTCCTAACTGAATAAGAATCATCAATAGAACAATTCCTTTGTCGCTAAAATACGTGGCTGTATCAACTACTATCAGCCCGGTGACACACGAAGCGCTTGTAGCAGTGAAAAAAGCATCCAGAAAATTCATTCCAAATCCATCTGCAGTCATTTCTGGCATCATAAAAAGGGCAGTACCACCAAATATTAAAAGCAAAAAAGAAGCAATAAAAAGCAAAGACGGGTTTACTTTTAAATAGGTGAGGCGTTGACTGGCCCTGCCAAATTCAATGAGAACAATTAATAAAAGACAAAACTGTGTAAACACACCGAACATTTCCAAAGCACTATCTGTTGCCAGCCCTTCAAAAAGCAATCTGAAAACAGGTTGATTAAAAAAGAAATAGCTGATGAGGTCTAAAAACAGAATCAGCATAAAGCTGCCTTCAAACCAGTTCTTCCGTAAGAATTTACCCGGTTCAAAATCATAAAAAAATCGGATAAAAAAACTGATGATGTAAAAAATAAAACTCGACCGAATAAGAATGATTTGTGTTGTAATAAAATCTTCTTGCTGCGGGAACCCATAAAAATAAACCAGAGATCCCACCATGAAGGATGAAACAAATAGCCTTAGAATACGCAAAATATTTAATACCCGGTTTTTAGCCGGATAAATAAAAAGATTAATGTTTTCCCTGAATTTTTGAATGGCCTTATTGATGGGCACTGGCTAAAAATTTGAAGTTTTTATATGCTTAATTATAATTCAAATTTAGGATAATTTTTCCAGTGATTTTTTAATTCTTTCTGCTGCTTTAATCAAGTCATTTTCTGATGTGGCATACGAAATGCGAATGTAGCCTTCGGCTCCAAAAGCAGAACCAGGAACTGTTGCTACGTGGGCATCATGTAACAGGTACATACATAAGTCATCGGCTGATTGAATGATTTTATTTTCTGATTTTTTTCCAAAATATGAAGTAACATCCGGAAAGAAATAAAATGCACCGGGAGGAAGATTGAGTTTTAGGCCTGGGATGGTGCTTAAGAGTTCATGCATTAAGTTTCTTCGTTTTAAAAACGCATCTTTCATATAGTTCATGGCAGCGGGAGGCTCTAAAAGTGCTGTAATAGCGGCTCGCTGGGTAATCGAACAGGTTGCAGATGTAAATTGTCCTTGAATTTTAACACAAGCTTTAGCAATATCATCCGGAGCGCCCATATATCCCAATCTCCATCCCGTCATGGCAAATCCTTTGCTTAAGCCGTTGATGGTTACTACCCGATTTTCCATGCCAGGCAATGTACCTATACTTTCATGCTTGCCGATAAAGTTGATAAGTTCATATATTTCATCAGAAATGATGGTTATATCTGGGTATTTTCGAAGTACCTCTGCAATTCCCTCTAGTTCTTCACGGGTATATAATGAACCGGTAGGATTGCTGGGGCTACTGAAAATTAACACCTTACTTTTCGGAGTGATGGCTGATTCCAGTTGCTGTGGCGTGATTTTAAAATCCTGTTCAATAGGAGCATAAATTTCAACTGACTTGCCCCCTGCCAGTTTAATGATTTCACGGTAGCTTACCCAATATGGAGCCGGCACAAGCACTTCATCCCCCTCGTTTACCAGTGCTAACATGGCATTGGCGATGCATTGTTTGGCTCCGGTAGATACCACAATTTGATTTTTATTGTATAACAAACCATTATCCCGTTCAAACTTTATACGAATAGCTTCCAATAAATCGTCGTAACCGGGCACCGGCGTGTAATGAGAATAATTTTCGTCAATGGCTTTTTTGGCAGCTTCTTTAATAAAATCAGGAGTATCAAAATCTGGCTCGCCTAAGCTAAGATTGATGATATCAAAACCCTGAGCTTTCAGTTCGCGGCTCATTCTAGCCATAGCCAATGTTTCAGATTCGGCCATGTTCAGTACCCGCTGTGAGATACGTTGCATATTTCATGAATAATTTACTACAAGTGTAATAAAATACCTAAAATCCGCAAGTGAAATTACCCAATTAGTTTTATGACAGAAATAAGGTTTTTGTGGGAAAAATATGGGTGTGTTATGAAA
>CALEWF010000032.1 GCA_937925455.1 uncultured Flavobacteriales bacterium
ACTTTTAATATCCTTGTTTATTTATTTGAAAAACAAACTTATATCATATTGATTTAAAACCATCCTTTTTGTAAAATTGCCCGTAACTCGCTAAGCATAATTGCTGTGGCACCCCAAATTTTATAACCTTGAAACAAGAAATACGGGGCCTTTACTTTATATTTTCCAGAAGTAATAAATTCTCCTTCAAAAATAAACGAGTCGTTATTTAAAAAATCTATCGGTGCTTCAATCAGGCAAGCTACTTCCCGCGGGTCGGGATTCCAGCTTGGTTTAGTTTCCGAATAAGCCACAAATGGCGATACCATAAAATTACTGGGCGGTATGTACACATCGGTAAGTCGGCCCAAAAACTCAACAGGACCATGGTACCCTGTTTCTTCTTTTAGTTCTCGTAATGCAGTTTGAAAAAGAGAGGCATCTGTTTCATCCATTTTACCTCCGGGAAAAGCAATTTGTCCGCTATGTACACCTTCGTATATCGGTCTTTCTATAAGTAAGAGGCTGGGTTTATTGTTGTTTCCTGGGAAAAGTAAAAGCATTACGGCACTTAACTTAGGTTTTACCGATAAATTTTTTAAATACTCCGCCGTGGCTACCCGATTGGCTGGCGCCATCAGTCGTTGTGCATCTTGTCCGGGCAATTCACCGGATAAGTGTATTTTTAAAAAATCTACCAATGAATGCATACCTCAAAGGTAAACAGGTTAAACCCGAATTAAGCAATAGGAGACATTTTATGTCGAATTATTGCTTTTATGAGGGTAACTCCGATTTAGAAATTATATGAAGAAATTTTTTAATTTCTGAATTACAATTTCTTACATCGTTTACGCATTTCTAATGCGTAATTTAGGTTAAAATATGAGCAAAGCAAGTACATCGAATTGTTGAAAAGCTTAGATATTTGTTAACAAGTAGAAGTGATATCTGAGCTTTATGCAAGCTGTGCTTTGTAATTTTGCAATCCTATAATCTGAGGGAATTGCTATGGAGGAACTAGACAAATCTGTAAATCATATCGGCGACCGAACCATTTCGCTTTCTGGAATGTACCAGGAATATTTTCTAGACTATGCCTCCTACGTGATTTTGGAACGGGCAGTGCCTGCTATTGAAGATGGTTTAAAACCTGTTCAGCGCCGTATTCTTCATTCCATGTATGAACTGGAGGATGGGCGATATAACAAAGTAGCAAATATCATTGGTAATACCATGAAATACCATCCGCATGGGGATGCATCTATTGGTGATGCCATGGTACAATTAGGCCAAAAAGATTTGTTGATTGATACCCAAGGTAACTGGGGAAATATTTATACTGGTGATAGCGCTGCGGCTTCGCGATATATTGAAGCTAGATTGACAAAATTTGCTTTGGATGTGGTTTTTAATCCTAAAACTACGAACTGGCAAATATCATACGATGGAAGAAATCGAGAACCTGTAACGCTGCCGGTGAAGTTCCCTTTGCTTTTAGCGCAAGGGGTAGAAGGTATTGCGGTGGGATTGGCATGTAAAATTATGCCACATAACTTTAACGAACTGATTGACGCATCCATTGATGTATTGAAAGGTAAAAAAGTTCAGATATTTCCTGATTTTCCTACCGCAGGCATGGTAGATGTTTCAAAATACAACAGTGGAGTGAGGGGTGGAAAAATTCGGGTGCGAGCTCGTATTTCTATCCTTGATTCAAAAACCTTGTGTATCACTGAAATTCCTTATGGTACAACCACTACATCGTTGATTGATTCAATCATAGCCGCAGCCGATAAGGGAAAAATTAAGATTAAAAAAATTGAAGATAATACGGCAGAAAATGTTGAGATTTTAATACATCTTCCACCAGGTATTTCACCAGACCAAACCCTCGATGCATTATATGCATTTACCGATTGCGAAGTAAGTATTTCACCCAATGCTTGTGTGATTGTGAATCAAAAGCCGGTATTTATGCCGGTAGATGAAATTTTACGCATCAGTGCAGAAAATACCAAGGCATTGCTAGCTAAAGAACTGGAAATTCGCCGAGCTGAACTTCAGGAATCCATTCTGTTTACTTCGTTAGAAAAAATATTTATCGAAAAACGTATTTATCGTGAAATAGAAGAATGCGAAACCTGGGAAGAAATCATTGAAACCATAGATGCCGGATTAGCACCATATAAAAAGAAATTTTATAGGGAAATAACCCGTGAAGACATTGAAAAACTTACCGAAATTCGAATCAAACGTATTTCAAAATTCGATAGTTTTAAAGCAGACGAACAGCTTAAAAGCTTGAATGAAGAGCTTCAAAAAGTTCAGGAAAATCTCGAAAATATCGTAACTTACACCATTAATTATTTTAAAGAATTAAAGAAAAAATACGGCAAAGACCGGGAAAGAAAAACAGAAATTCGCTCGTTTGAATCTATAGAAGCAACCCAAGTCGTTATTCGTAATGAAAAACTATATGTAGATTATGAAAACGGATTTGCCGGATATGGTTTAAAAAATGCTGAATATGTTTGTGATTGTTCTGATATTGACGATATCATTGTATTTAGGGATGATGGCACCATGGTGGTTAGCAAGGTAACCGAAAAATCGTATGTTGGTAAAGGTATTTTACATATTGCTGTTTGGAAAAAAGATGATGAACGCACCATCTATCATATGGTTTATCGAGATGGCCCACTTGGAGCAACTTACATAAAGCGTTTTGCTGTAACATCCATCATTCGCGATAAGGAATACGACCTTACCAAGGGAACTAAAGGTTCTAAGGTGTTATATTTTAGCGTAAACCCGAATGGAGAATCTGAAGTCCTTACGGTATATTTAAAACCCCGCCCGAAACTTAAAAAACAGGTATTTGATTATGACTTGGCTGATTTGGCGATTAAAGGTCGTAACTCTCAGGGTAATGTATTGAGCAAATTTCCCATTCGTAAAATCGTAAGTAAAATGAAAGGGGAGTCAACCCTGGGAGGAGTAAAATATTGGTTTGACGAAAATGTAAGGC
>CALEWF010000033.1 GCA_937925455.1 uncultured Flavobacteriales bacterium
CTTCCATCCGCAGCAGATGGTGCAGCGGGTGAATCCACCCCTTCGTGGCGGAGAAACACCCGGTTGCCCCACAAAAATCAATAAAAATTTCTTTTAAAAATTTTTTTAAACTTACCTGCCTTATAAAATCGAAACAATGATTTTAATAATAAGTCTCATTAATAAATAATTAACTTGTTGACGGTGTATTTGTGGTTTACAGTGGTACGAATCATGTATATCCCCGTTGGTACATTGGCTTGCCATTGATGATTGTATGAAGTTGTATTAGTTTCCCAAATTTTTTTTCCTAATAGGTCTGTTATTTCAATAAGTTCCGCTTCTTTTGCCATGATAGATAAAACTTGTCCCTGCATCAGCGGATTTGGAAATATATTTACTTCTGGCTGGTTGTACCAATCAAATGTAGAAAGACCAAACTGGGTAGTATTAACAGACAACCCACGAAAAGAGGCTACCCAAATGCGATTGCTGTCGTCTTCTGCAAAATCATACATTTTAATACTTTGTAAGCCGGCTTCAAATTCTTGGTATGTGTAAAAAACAGTATCGTTAGTTACTGTTAATCCGGTTGTTGAATTATTCATCCCAACCCAATGACGTTTACGGCTATCGGTAAAAACATTCCATACGTTTTGAATTATATTCCCATGGGAAAGCGAAGAATCAATTACTTGAAGAATAGCCTCATTCTTCACATCCATTCGTATGAGATGATTGACACCGGTATTCCCTCCCAATCCAATCCAAAATACAGAATCACTAATGGGTGAAATACAGTGAACACGATTAGTAGGAAGACCAAAAATAGTATCATAAATTACCCAAAGGGTACCTGATTTTTTTGCCAACCCGTTTTGCCCGGTAGCTAAGAGTAAATCTCCTTGTTTTGTTATTTCAATATCATAAATATAATTAATGTCAGGATTTCCCGGCGTATTTCCTGAATGAAATCGTTGCCAGGTATTGTTGTAAAACAAAAACAAACCACTTCCCTCAGTTCCCACCCAAATACTATCGGTAGCTGTGTGTAAGCTTAAAATACAATCATTGATTAAACCATTTCCACCGGTGGTGGCAGTACTGAATATAATATAATTATTTGGCGACATACGCTTCCAAACCCCTTGACATCCGGTTCCAATAAATAATTTTCCCGTTTTATCTGCACTGAGTGATTTAATAAAATGATTAGGAAATGTTATTTCTTTTTGAAGTGAATTATTTGCAAAAAAATAGAGTCCTTGGTCTGTACCAATCCAAAGGGTATCTTGATGATATAAAAGCCTTGTAATTACATTGGTTTCTAAAGCAGAATTTAAGGTTGTGAAGGTATTCCAATTGTACATCAATTGTCCCTTACTTGTTTGAGGGATACCCCCAAATAGAATAATCCAAGCAAAGCAAAACCAATGTTTTATATGCATTCTGTAAAAATAATTAGTTCAAATTTACAATAAATGCTCCGGAATGGGCTATATCATAGTATTTCATATTTAACTTATCGAATTCGGCTATGTATTTTTTTCTGGTTTTTTCAGAGATAGAGGGGTCCATCAAAATCATTTGAAAATTAAACCAATTGGGTAAATTGGTAGGATTAAAAAAACGTTTTGTTTTCAACCAAATGTAATCTATATCAATTTTATTTACAGGCAATAACAAACTGTCGTCAATTACCCATAATCGTTTATTTCCTGCCAATATAAATGGATATTGAATGTAAAGCGGATTATTGCTTTTATTTTTTTCAATCCGATATTGTTTCCGTATCCCTTTCCATTGATGATTAGCCCTAATAAATAAGCCATATTCCAAAGGGGTAAGGTCATTAAATGAGGGATAAGACACCTCTCTGCCATGTAAAACTTCTAACCTGCTTTTTTTGTTTAGAGCATAAATAATCATTTCTTGCTGATGATTTACTTGCCAATTGCGATAAGTAATTGTAAGCAATATAATAAAAGTGAATGATAAACTTGCAATCAACCAAACTGCATAACGATACATAAAGAAGCATGCTATAGAAATGATTCCGGCATACAGAATGATACATTGAAACGTACTGATGGTAAGATTTTCGGCATAAGAATAAGGCATGTTTTCAATTATCAGAATAAGTTTATACAGTGTAGTTATTAGAAATTTAAATATCAATGATGAAATATATCCCAACCATGGGATACCTGAAAAAATTATTGCAGTTATTCCAATGTAAATCATGATTCCTGCTAACGGAACAACAATTAGGTTTGCAATAAGAAAAGAAATAGGAAATTGACCAAAATGGTATAAACTGATAGGCGTTGTGGCAATTTGTGCTGCTATTGAAACACTGGCAAGTGCCCATAATTGATTTAAAATCCAATATCTGGAAGATATCCAATTATTTATGGGTGAATAAAAAAACACAATTCCCAGTACAGCTAAATAGGATAATTGAAATCCAACATTGTATAAATTGGTTGGTTTTAAAATTAGTAAGATAAAAGCTGATAGGAAGATGGTGTTATAGATGTTGGTTTTATAATTCATGTTTTGCCCTATACTTATCAGACTAAACATGATAGCAGCTCGTAACACAGATGGAGACATTCCCGTAAGTATTACATAAGTCCATAAAAACAAGAGGATGATTAGTAAACGCACCAAGCGCTGCCAATGGTTATTGTTTAAAAAAAACAATAGGCTGGAAATCATTAAATAAATAATACCTACGTGTAATCCGGATACAGCGAGTATATGCATGGCTCCTACTTTAGAAAAGCTTGATTTAGTATCAGGATCTAATATTTCTTTATATCCAATGAGCAATGCTGCCGCAATACCGGTTAATTCTTCTTGCATACCCAAAGATTGAATTCTTCGTAAAATTTCATAACGGAGTTCCTTAACGTAGTAAAAAATATTTTTTCGGGGCGATTGGTCCAAAACCCTATAAGCATTATTTTTTATGTATGCTTGATAGTAAATACCCTTTGATTCCAAGTATTCCTTATAGTTAAATTGTCGTGGGTTTTGGGGGCTGTAAGGAATTGTAACCTTTGCATTGAAAAGTATTTTTTGCCCGTGCTTTAGATTTTTTATCTTTTCATCTTTTTGAAAATATAGAATGATTCCTGAATTACCATGTTCAGCCTCACCTTCATATTGTGAATATAAAAGCCGTGCTTCTGCTTTAAAGGAATTGGTTTTTTCTACTGGATTTTCAGTCAATTCAGCCACATGTATTTTCATGTGTTGAATATTCCTAATATTTTCATTTGACGATTGATAATGCGCATTTAAATAACCCAGGCAGATTAAACATAAATAAATCAAAACGCCTATTACCGGGCTGTTGTTCCATTGTGCAATGAATGAATAAGGTGTAAAAATCAATGTGATTAAAAGAGAGCTAAGAATCATCCAAGCAACGATGACCATTCCCGGAAAAAGATTTAAAAACACAATTCCGAGTGTATATGCAATACATATTCTCACAAATGGAATAGCCGGAAATGGGTTCATGAATTGACCTAATTTTTTTAAATTTAATCATATAGATCGCTTTTGTCAAGGTAACTTAATGGGATTTTGATTTAAAAATTTGTGAAACAAATACAATAGTTTGGGTAAATGTTATGATTTTGTTATTTTTACGTTCAATTACTAACTTAATTTAAGTATTATGAAAAAAGTGTTACTTGTTTTTGGTTTTTGTATTAGTGTTTTTGCATCATTAAATGCTCAGGTAATTTTTGCAGTTGAAAGTCCTGCATTCTTGCAGGGAAATTATCCATTAAGTTATGCAAAACCAGCCGATGGTTGGGGAGTGCCTGATTTAACTAACCCTGCGAATGCCGTATTGGATACACTGGCTTTTGTGAGCGATGGAACGGCTGCTGATTCGTTAGGCTGTTTTACTTTAACCAACGGTTCGCAAATTGCCGGTAAAATTGCTGTGGTGTATCGTGGTAGTTGCCAGTTTGGTACTAAAGCAAAAAATGCACAAAACAAAGGAGCAGTTGCTGTAATCATTATTAACAACGTGCCTGATGATGTAACTCAGCTTGGTATGCTACCCGGCGATTCGGGGGCTGCTGTTACTATTCCGGTTATAATAATTAATCAAGATGCTGGTGCATTATTAAAAAATGAAATTGAAAACGGAACGGTGGTTGGTTTTATTGGAAATAAATTTGGGTATTACAACAGCGATATTGGTTTTACGAAAGCAAATGTTCTTCGTCCGGTAGAAGTTGCACGTCCACTTCGCATCACTGAAACATCTTCTGAATACAGTGTTCAATTAGGTGCTTGGGTTTTTAACTATGGATCAGATCCTCAAACCAATGTAACATTAAATGCACAAATTGTATTCAATAGTAATACCATTTACAATCAAACATCTTCTCCAGTTGCTACTTTAGCCCCCGGCGATAGTGTGTATATTACACTACCTACTTTTAGTCAAGCTACCTACTTAGCCGGTGAATATCAATTTACTTACACGGCTTCTGCTGATTCAACCGATAAATTTGCTGCAGATAATACGTTGAGCGGTTCGTTCCTACTGAATAGTGATATTTATTCATTAGTTCCGGTAAATACTAGTAAAAAGCCAATTGCCACTGCTTTCTATCGTCCAAGCTCAGCAACCGGCGATTTTGAAACATGTATTCATTTCCGTGATGCCAATGCCAGCCGCATGGCGGTAGGTGGATTGTTCTTTGCTGCAACTACTGCTGCTGCAGATTCAACCAGCTTCCCCGGAACCTTAATTGAAGCTAATATGTATTTGTGGGATAATAATTTTACTGATTTAGATGATCCTGCATTTGATATTAGTGGATTGACTAATCTGGCTTATGGTTTTTATGAATTTACACAAACTTCTGAGCGTGGCAAAGTTGTATATGCTGATTTTGATAATACCATTATCATGGAAGATAACAAACGCTACTTATTCTGTGTAAAAACTCAAGATGATTATATCTATTTAGGATTTAATGCCACTATTGATTATACTACCAATATTGCCAATTACAGACAGCCTGTTGGACCTATCCTTGATGGTGGTACCTTCTACGCTTTAGGTTTTGGTGGTAATGTTACTCCTGCTATTGCCGTTAATATGTTTGATAAGATTTATGTGGGTATCGAAGAAGAGCAATCTGCTAACGCAATTATCCCTTATCCAAACCCAGCTAATCAGGTAATTAATATCCCGATGAAGGGTATTAATGGCTTAGTAAACATGGATATCATGGATATGAATGGCAGATTAGTTAAGACTATTCGTGCCAATGTAGCCGGTGAAACATTGCAGATAGATGTTACCGATATCAGCAATGGTAATTACAACTTCCGTATGACTACTGCTGATGGTAAAGTTACTACCTTTAAAGTGGTTGTAAACAAGTAATCTTACTTACACAAAATATAACGCAAAGGGGGCTCAAAAGCCCCTTTTTTTATTATGCTGATAAATCCAAATTATGCAATAGAAAGCCGGTTATATAGCAAAGCCATTTGTAATAATGTATTAACAAAACCACCTGGGTTCAACCAATTGTTTTGTTTCAATTTCATGTAACAACATTGAAGATGTTTTTGATTGGTTTATTTTCTCTGCGGTCTCTTGGGTCTCTGTGGTTATAATTTTCTATAACACTGGCGAAAGGGTTACTTTGTATTACTAGATGACTCTGGAAAATTTCTAATACATAAATTGGTTTAATTCGGGATAATACAAAGATTCCCTAAACGTTATCGTGCAATATGTATTTTAATTTAACTACTGGGGATGATAAATCTTTTCGGCGGTTTTTAAAATTTCTTCTTTATCTGTAAGCACTCGCTTTGTTTTCTTGTTCACAAATAATTCCATTTGATCGTTGTAGTGTTTACTTTCAGGTCTGGCACTGGAACCGTAGGCATGAACACTTTCGGCTGTTACACCTTCTGGCCCGTATGCTACAAACTGTATAAACGAATCACCACCGGTGGCTTTATATTTCCCGTTTTTCATCAGCTTAGAATGCGTAGGGGCAGGTACTTCGGTAATTCCATCAATCGGATAGTCTTTATTTCCACGAATATGCCGTTGCATTTCACCCAAGGGAATTTCCAGCTTTCCAAAATTTTTTAAATAATGTTCCTTGGTATTTTTTAAAGCAGCATAAATTTGTTGTTCAGTAGGTTGATAGGTTCCGGTAAAATATTCTCGGGTATCCATCCCCAGAATTTTTACTAATTGGTCTGCATAATGAATGAACAACATGGCTGCAGTATTACTTATATCTGCACTTCTATTCCACGAATTCAATAAATCCCATACATCTGCAATATCTTTAAAAGCAGTGGTATCAATTTTCAAAGCGCGTTTCATTCCTTCAATCACATAGCCTGAAGAAGGGTAACGTACATCGTATTTAATGCGTTTTATATCTTCTAACGTTAGTTTATCCGTATTCTCAAATAATTCATTAAATCGATAACTTCGGTTGGTTTCTATGGTTTGTAAACCTATGATAGTTTTGCAAATGGATTTATCCAAATTATTTTCATCGCAGGTAGCATTTAATGGACTGTTGTTAGCATTAAACAAATAACCACATTCTGGATTAAATTGTAGCGGGCGAAGGTCAAAGGGTATAAATCCATCCCACAAATTGGCTTTTGTGTTTCCTTTCAAGGTATGGTCGTAGTTAAAGCCGGGTTTTCTAATCGGATAATGCGCCTGCGATAAATACATGATGTTATCTTCTTTATCGGCATAAACAATATTCAGTAACGGAAATCCATCAGTTTTTAAAGCTTCCATGTATTGCTCATAATTTTTTGCCCGACCCATTCTATACCATTGTTCAGCAGCTTTGATACTACGATTAGTAGCAATGGCCGTGGCAAATACACCATATTTATTTCCCAACGCCGGGCCATAAATGGTTTGATAAAACTTGCGTTTTACGCCAATACGAAGACCTCCCACTTTGAGTTTTACTTTTGCAACATCTTTTTTCAGAGGAAGCCACTCTCCGTCAATTTTATATTTGGTTCGTGCTTTATTGGTTTCTAATTCATATACATCTACTAAATCATGATAATTAAATGTATGAGCCCATGACAGGTTTTCATTAAAACCCAGAAAAACAGTAACACCGCCGGCAAACAAAGCTCCGTTCATGTCCGTTCCTTCTTCACTTTTGGTATGGGCTTCATACCAACTGTATCGGCCTTCGTACGAATTGTGTGGGTTTACTACCAAATAGGTTTTCCCATCGGCCGATTTCGTGCTTTTAATAGCAATGGCATTCGACCCGGTAGGAAGGTCGTTTTCTGCAAATCGTTTGATTTGGTTTTGAAATATATCTTTTAAATACAATGCAGCACCTGAAAATAAGTTTAAGGCAGCACAATACCCTTTAATTACATCTTTTTCTGTAAACGGTAGAGCTTTTTTGTATAATACTTCTTCCGGATGGAGTTCAGCATATCGGTTTAATGCCTGAACATAGGCACTCAGCACTTTTTTAAAATCGTCACTAATGTCTTTATCATACCGTTCTTCTACCAAATCGTCAATACCTACATACTGCACAAAAAAATCAAACAACAAACCTTCTTTGCCGATGGCTGCTCCCAACATGGATTTTGCGGCCAATAAATTTTCCTGAATATTTCTGAAATCGTCTTCGGCATGGGCCCAGGCCAGACCATAGGCTACTTCAGCATCGGTTTTCCCAAAGATATGTGGTACGCCATACGAATCACGGGCAATGATAATATTATTTGTATTGATCTGGCTAAATTCATTAAATACAGTTGTTAATAAGCAAACTGTTAAAACATAACGTAGCATAATATGGGTTGTTATTGTTTTTGAATTTCATAGTAACAAAAATATATCAGCACGTGCATTGTAATTTTTTTTTAAAATTATTTATGATACATAAGTTAACTCAAAGTTGAGAATAAACCTTTTAGTAAAGATAAGGCTGCTTCAAGCGGCTGTTCGTTACAAGTCCTCGGGGCTCAGCCACATAGGGCATCGGGGCAGCGGTGTCTTCGTGCCCTCAGCCCCGCTACCCCGTGCCCTGTGGGCTTCGCCCCTGCGGGCTTTCCACTTCCATCCGCAGCAGATTTGAAGATGAGTTGATTTGAATATGAGAGGATTTGAAGATGAATCAATTTGGAAATGAATTGATTTGAAGATGAGTGGATTTGGGCGACATTGCGAGCAGAACGACAAGGCATGTGCTTTGGTAGAAAGAGATTGCTTCGGGCTGTAGCCCTCGCAATAACGGGCTATACATTGGGGCAGCGGGTGTAGCGGTATGCAGCGACGGGTGCAACTTAGCTGCACTTAGGCGAGGAGGCGGCGTGGCAAC
>CALEWF010000034.1 GCA_937925455.1 uncultured Flavobacteriales bacterium
GTACAGTTTAAAAGTAGAAAAAAAGGAATAACTTTAAACTGTAATATATTATGAAAAAGAGCAGATTTACACCCGAACAAATTGCCCGCATACTCAAGGAGTTTGATATGGGCAAAACAGCCGAAGAGATAACCCGAGAATGTAGGATAAGTAAGGCTGTATTTCAAGAAAGCCTTACAAGGATAGTTGTTGAAGCGGTGTGTAGAGCCGGATAGAAATTAGTTGGACTTAGGCTAAGCGGAGAGGGTCACCAAGCCACAGCAGCCATAATTCAGATTTTTTGCACTCAATCAGCCTCATAGGGCGAAGAAACAAGCGGATCCCTCACAAAAAATTATGCTAATAAATAATAATGAAATGCCAAACTAACAATTATTGCTAATATAGCTCCAGCTAAAACTTCTAAGGGGGTATGTCCTAAAAACTCTTTGAGTTTTTGCGTACTTAAAGTGGGGTGTTCTGAAAATAACTCTTCTAAAATATCATTTAAAACACGAGCCTGATGGCTGGCTGCTCTTCGCACACCGGTAGCATCGTACATTACAATAAGCATGACGCACAAGGCAATGGCAAAAAACGTAGAATCGAATCCTTCTACTATTCCTACCGAACAAGCCATAGCCACCACCGTGGATGTATGGCTGGAAGGCATTCCCCCAGATGCAAAAATTAATTTTAAACTAAACTTTCTAGTTTTTGCATAATACCTTATCATCTTGATAAATTGGGCCAGTAAATTGGAAGCAATCATGCTGATGATTACTTCTGTACCGGTATTTAGAACATTACTCATGTTATTTTGATTTAAATAAAATCAACATCTTTAACAGTTGGGCTATTTAATAATTCTTTCAGTGCTTCATAAGGCGAAGCCTCTTGGAAAAGCACTTCATATAATGCATCAAACAGGGGAGTTCTAAGTTTATAATATTTTGAAACAGAATAAGCAATTTTTACTGTATTTATTCCTTCCGCTGTTTCTTGCAAACTGCTCAAAATATCCTTTAATTTTTCACCTTTGCCTATACGATAACCCACCGAAAAATTACGGCTTAAATTGCCTGAACAGGTAGCAATTAAATCACCTATGCCGGCAAGTCCCAAAAATCCGGTCATATCGCTTTTTAAAACTTTGCCGATTTTAATCATTTCAGAAAAACCACGTGTAATCAAAAAGGCACGTGCATTATGTCCTAAATCCATGGCTGCATGAATACCGCTGGCAATGGCTATTGGATTTTTTAAAACCCCTGCCAGCTCTGTTCCCACTAAATCTTTGGAAGTATAGATTTTAAATCTTGGACTTTTTAATGCCTGAATTGCCAATTCAATCACATCGTCATATTTGCTGGCCACAACCGTAGCCGCAGGTAGGCCTTGAGCAATTTCAGCGGCAAGATTAGGACCAGATATTACACCCATGCGTTTTACAGAGGTTTCCTGCAAAATCACATCACTCATGGTAAAAATGTACTTTCTGGATTCTGAAAAATCATCTTCGGGAATTTCATCATTTAATAACGTTACGTCTAACCCTTTTGTACCATGAATTAACACATGCCCCGGTGTAAGATAGGGACTAATTTTTTGCATTACATCCCTAAAACCTGAGGATGACACCACCGGGAAAATTAGTTTGCAGGAATCAGCGATTAACTTTAAATCATTGGTTACATAAACTTTGTCAGAAAGCCGTTGGCCGGCATATTCCCGTGAAACTGTAATAGTATTTAAAACTTCCTGACGGCGTGCATACAGCATCACCTCATAATTCTCGCTAATAAGATTGGCAAGGCATATACCAAATGACCCGGAACCTAAAACTCCTACTTTTTCGATGGCATACATAACTATCAATTATACATCAAACAATTTTTCCAATCCATAACCGTCTAACCGATTATGGTAATAATAAAGTAAAGCTAAATCGTGCGTTACTAATTTTCCCTCCTTATTTATCATCAGCGGTTTTTTTTCATTATACAATCCTAGGTTATTTAATCCATGAGTAATTAAATCATTCAATGAACCCTTCAATTCTTCGCTGATTTTTAATTCTGATTTATTATAGAGCTCAAGAATTTTAGTTTTCATTTTTTCAACTGCTAATTCAAAATCTTCTCTTTCTAATGAAATTTCTTCAGTAGGTACACTCAATAGGTCAAATAAAGGCAACTTAAATTGTTTCTTTATCATTTCAAAAGCAGTAAATGCAACTAAATGACTACTCATTACAACATTAGTTCGTAAAAATTCTTTTAAAATTCTTTCACCTAATTCAATGGTATATTGAGAGTTTCGTTGTTCATCCCATAAAAATTGATTATTAAATGAAAAATAATCAAAGAGTTTAATCGGGCGATTATGTTTATCATAACTAACTCCGTTTTCATCCACCCGATTTCCAAATACATCCATAGGTTCGCCATAGCTAATAATCATGTCGCTAGATGTTGAAAAAAACTTTACAATGGTTTTTAATATATTCCATGTACTGCCGCTTTTATCTTTGATTGTTACATATTTTTCTTTCCCAATATTTTTTAATTCCTGATGAATCAAAGATGCTGCATCCAACACAAAATGATAATTAATTACGGCCGGTACCACAAATATCTTTCGTGGATTTTCGGGATTTTTTCTACAGTTTTCACATTGTACATCAATAGCTGTACTCAATAAGCCAAGTTTTAATTTTTTTTCAATGCTACCTGAACGAGAACGTGTGCCACCCGGGAAAAACAGCTGATGCACTCCATAATCAATGGATATTTTGGTGTAAGTTTTTAACGCTTCTAAATAAATTTGATTTTTTTTACGCCTATCTACTTTGTATGCTCCCAACCGCCCCATGAAGTAGGCAAATAAATACATATTAAACAAATTTAATCCGGCACCATACATAAAGGGTGATAGACCAATAGTACGAATTGTCCACCCCATGACGATGGAATCCAAATTACTAAAATGAGTTGGCAGCAAAAGAATAGTACCTTTGGTAGAAAGCTTTCTGATTAATTCTATATTCCCAATTACCTTGACTTTATCATTGAGAGAATACGACTTGTTTTTATGTAAATGATATTCTTTTCTGTTTTTTATTCGAATAGAGGCATTAAATATTTTTGATAATATAAATGGAACTAAAATTGTGGCTATTCGATACGTTGATATTTTAAAATTACCCGCTATTTCCTGAGCATAGCGGTCAATAATTTTCATCAAGAGTTCCTCTTCCAGTCGCTTGGTAGATTCTCCTAATACAGATTTGTTTTTTATTTCTTTTAGCTTGTATTTTACATCTTTCCAAAATTCTTGTTCATCCGAAGGATCTACTCGCCATGGCTGCTCTTTAATGCGTATTTGCTCTAAGTACAAACACTCAGCAATTAACTCATGAATATTATCTGAACTGTTTTCAACAAAATGTTTTAAGGTATATTTTTTAACTAATTGAATAACCTGATTGCGCTTTTTGTTGTAACGAAAAATAGGCCACTTCTCTTCATCATCAACTACATATTTATATAATTGATGGATGTCTCTTTTACGCAAAAACAAGTTTATATCAACCATAAAGCCAAACGATAATAGTAGATTTAGAATAGCATCCTTTAATGTTACACAATAAAATTACAATTTATTACCATTAAAATCTAATTCAACAACAGGTATTCCGAGCAACAATAACTTATCAAACACCTTTTTCTTATCACCTACTACCACAATTGCTAATTTATCTAATTTAAATAATTGTTTGGAAAGTTGATTGATATCAAAGCTGGTAAGCTTTTTCAGGATTTCGTTTTGCATCTTTACAAAATTCTTGTCTAGGTTGTAGGTAATGATATTGCTCATAAAACCAGCTTTTTGCAGTGGCGTTTCATACTTGAGTGCATCTCGCTGTCCAATAGAATTTTTAGTGAACACTAATTCCTGCTCGGTTACTCCGTTTTCTTTGTAATTAGTGAGTTCATACATTATTTCCATTACAACACTATCTGTTGCATGTGCCAAAAATCCTCCTGAAACCACAAATGTTCCGGTAAACTTAGACCCATTAAAATACGAACGAACGCCGTATGTATAACCGCGTTTTTCACGCAGGTTGAGATTTAATCGGCTATTGAAGGCTCCACCGAACGGATAGTTCATAATGCCTGCACGGAAATAATCGCCGGTTGCATCCCAAGCTAATCCGGGCAAACCCACTCGAATCTCGCTTTGCGCAGCTCCGGGCTTATCCACAAAATACAACGTAGTTTTGCTAACTCCTTTTGGGGCAGAAAATGTGGGCAACTTTACCGGATTGCCCTTCCATGTTTTTAAAAATTCTAATTTTTTTAA
>CALEWF010000035.1 GCA_937925455.1 uncultured Flavobacteriales bacterium
TCTATTTCTGTAAGATTTAGTGGTTTTATGAGATGGCTTTTATTTTGATGTGATTTCCCTCCGTTATTATAAAAATCAATTACTTCTTCTAGTGTTTTAAGGCTTCCATCATGCATGTATGGGTAGGTTAGGCTAATATTACGTAAAGTGGGTACTTTAAATTTTCCAATATCATTCGTGTCAGCCGTAGCACGTGCCAAGCCCAAATCATTGTAATGTTCATACAAACCGATATTTTCAAAGCTGTAACTGGTGAAATTAAATCCACCATGACATTGGCTGCATTGCAGGCGTTCGCTAAAAAATAATTCCATACCGAATTTCTGTTGATTGCTTAATGCATGGGTGTCTCCATGAATAAATTGGTCATAAGGTGAGTTCCCGGAAATCAAAGTTCTTTCAAAGCATGCCAGTGCCCGAACAAAATTTCCGGGTGATGGTTTTTCACCAAAAGCTAAAAGAAATTGTTTTTTGTAATAGGGATGTTTTTCTAATCGTTGAAGTAAATCCCTTAAGTTTAAACCCATTTCTTCTTCGTGTTGAACTGGTGCAATTACCTGTGTTTCTATATCAGGTACTTTCCCTTCCATAAATAAATAGGGGGCATAACCAATATTAAATAGGGTAGGTGCATTTCTCATCCCTGTTTTTCCATGAATGCCAATAGCTTTAGATTGATGATCCGCAAAGGCAGCTTGCGGTACATGGCAGGTGGCGCAGGAAATTGTTGAATCAGCTGAAAGGATAGGATCAAAAAATAATTTACGACCCAGCTCTACTTTCTCCACGGTGAGTGAATTGTGAGAAGGAATGGGCATCTCTGGAAATCCTTTCGGAATGTTTAATAAATAAGGCGTTTCTTTTTTCCTTATACTTTCGTTACATGCAAGAAAAAGTAAGGAAACACTAACAAGAGAAATAAAAAGTTTTTTTGATAAAAACCTGATACTATTCAAAGATGTTTCCAAATACTAAATTGCTATTATTAACAATCTCTAAAACATACGGAAAATCTTCATGTTTGGAATTAGAGGGGTGAGCATCTTTCTTTTTGTTACGCAGGTTGTAATTGGTGAAAAAGTTGGGTATTTCTGCATTGATTTGAAGAATTACATCATCTCCTTTTGTAGAAAATGAATAATTACGCTCAATAAACACATAAGCTTCTTTAAAGCCTGTATGAATGGAAAAGGTTTCACCAATTTCATTTAAGATGCCGTTTCCGCTGGTATCTACTTTTCCCTCTAATTTCATAAAAATATAACCCGGATTCCATGACCAGTACATAAAATTAGCAGGACTTAGGGCATGGTCAGCAGGATATTCATAGGCTGGAATGGCATAAATTCCGCTGGAGTCATTCCGCGTACTATCCACTCCTAATCCAAATCGAAGACCTTTAAATTTACCGGTTAATGCTTCATCTATTAAAAATAGATTTTCTGTTTGAGAATCTGCCAAGTAATAATTATCCGGATAATGTATTTCTTCGTTGTTATCTTTAATTAAGCTAACCTGTGATACATAAAAACGAACCATGGTGAATTGAATCAAATTACCTTCGGGTGAAGTATAATCTGTATTCAATTGCAGGGGCTGGCCACCTGCTGTAAGATTGATTTTAAGATAAACACGTGATGATTTTTCTCCGCCACAACCGGTATTAAAAAAAAGTGTTGAAGAAATAACCAATATAGCGAAAAAACGAAGTTTCATTATATTGCAATTATTCGTCTAAGTTACAAACTATTCTTGTGATTGCAAATCAGAAAAAAGGTCTCTCACTGTTTGATTTTTTCTTCGAAAGGCAGTTAGGTTATATTCCGGCATGGTTTTACCTTGAAAGTATTTTCGATGCATGGTGTGAAATATACGGGATAACATATCAGCAAATTCTCCTTCCCCCTGCATTCTAATTCCAAATCGGCTTTCATTAAGTTTTCCACCACGAGTATTACGAATGTTTTCAAGTATTCTCGATGCTTTTTCCGGAAATGCTTGCTGCACCCAGTGGGTGAATAATTCGCCAATAGAGCCATTTAGTCGTACAAGAATATAATTTGCATCCAGTGCCCCATGCTCGGCTGAAGCCTTAAGAATGGAGGGTAGTTCCTGACTATTTAAAAATGGAATCATAGGCGCTGCCATGACACGAACTGGTATATTCAGCGTACTTAACGACTCGATTACTTTAAGTTTTTTAATAGCGGTTGCAGTTCTAGGTTCTAGTTTTTGACGAATTTCTTCCTGCAAGGTGGTGATGGAGATGTTTACATGTACTAAATTCAATTGCGCCATTTCCTGCAAAATATCAGTATCACGTAAAATCAAACTATTCTTGGTAATGATAGAAACAGGATGCCGATATTCCAAACATACCTGTAAAATGTGCCGGGTAATTTCAAATTTTTTTTCCGCTGGCTGATAACAGTCGGTATTGCCAGATAACATAATTGGGTGTACTTCCCACTTGGGATGTTCGAATTGTTTTTTAAGAATTGCAGCTGCATTACGTTTTACAATAATTTTAGATTCAAAATCCAATCCGGCACTATAACCATAATATTCATGGGTATTTCTTGCATAGCAATACACACAGCCATGTTCACACCCCTGATATGGGTTCATGGAGTAAGATAAGCCTAAATCCGGGCTGCTTACACGATTTACAATTTTTTTTGCATGTTCTTCATAGTACCGGGTATTTACCTGTAATTCCCATAATTCATCCAGCCCTTCTTCATGTTCTCGAACATACTGAAGTTTAAGAAACTTATTATCATTCTGTAACTGTGCCCCTCTTCCTTTGATAGGTCTCTGAGTTTTTAATGACATAAATTCTGTCAATTTTGAATCCTATAATATACAAATCAAAATTCTTTCATCGGAATTTTTTTATCCATAAACTTTAAAATCATAAACCTGTTATTTGTTTATTCTAATGAACAGCTTTTTTTGTAGGTTTGAAAAAATAAGTGGTATGCGAATTATCATAGGATTAGTCGGGGTGTTATTTTTTCAATTAAACCTTTTTACACAACGTACAATTACTGTTAAAACCGCCCTTGAATTATTAAATGCCTTAGGGTCTGACCGGATAGTAATTGTGGAAGCAGGTACTTACAATATAACGGAGGCTGCTTTTACTCCCAATGATCAGATGGAATGGTATGAAACGTATGATGGGTCTGAAGCTATTTTGAAAGGTGTTAGAA
Source organism: uncultured Flavobacteriales bacterium (assembly GCA_937925455.1). Lineage (GTDB taxonomy): Bacteria > Bacteroidota > Bacteroidia > CAIKAF01 > CAIKAF01 > BA4. The sequence continues at coordinate 3,216 of CALEWF010000035.1, forward strand.
ATCTAACAATCATAGGGAAAGGGAATCCTAAAATTCTAGCTAAACCAAGATATGCTTGGGTGTTAGGCTTTCGGGATGTAAATCAACTCACATTAAAAGGTCTTACATTCGGCCATACTGAGGCTGGATATTGCCAGGGAGGTGTTTTACTTTTTGACCGCTGTAATAATATCCACATTGAATCTTGCAATCTTTATGGCAGTGGTACCGTAGGAATAAGTATGAATGATGTTAATAATTTTACCTGCACTGGAAGTCATATCTATGAGTGTACTTATGGGTTACTAGGTATTTACAATGCACAAAACATTCTCTTTTATAAAACCAAATTTTCAAAAACCGGAAGTTTCGATTTAATCGAAATTATTAGCAGCAAAACAGTAAGCTTTGACAAGTGTACTTTCTCTGATAATTATAATTCTTCGTATGCACCATATTTTTTTAGAATTGATTCAAACTGGTTAACAGAAATAAATAATGAGGAAATAGTTGAAAGCAGAATGATCAGCATAAAAAACTGTACTTTTCAGAATAACTATGTAGAAAAATTTTCCAATCAACCCGATAAATTAATATTCCATAAAAACAATTTCCGAAATAATAACTTTACCACACCATGAGCCAAATTGTAAAGATTGGAGAGTCGTACATTCGTTCACTAATCCCCGATGCAGAAGATGGGCTGGTTAATGAATTTATTGAAAACGCCGTAATAAAAGAATTTAAGGCTGGCGATTTGATATTGGATGTAGGCCAATATATTCGATCTACGATGGTGCTTAGTAAAGGCATCCTCAAAGTGTACCGTGAAAGTGGTGAAGGAGACGAGTTTCTGATGTATTTCCTCGAACCTGGTGATGCTTGTGCGTTAACAGTGCTTTGTGAAGTAAAAAGTGAAAAAAGCACCATTGCCGTAAAAGCTGATGAAGATGCTGAATTAATATTTGTTCCTTTGGAATATTCCGAAAAGTGGCAGGTAAAATATCCTACCTGGCATCGGTTTATTATTGCCAACTATCGCAAACGATTTGAAGAGCTATTAACTACTCTGGATAGTGTAGTATTTAAAGCTTTGGATGAAAGGTTGGAATTTTATCTGAAACGCCAAATGCAACATAACGGAAAACATATTAGCCTTTCTCACCAGCAAATTGCTAATGACTTAAATAGCACCCGTGAAGTTATTTCAAGACTATTAAAAAAATTAGAACAGGCAGGAAAGGTTAAATTGCATAGGAATTCAATAGAAGTTATCAAATTGTAACTAATATCACTATTAAGATTTTAGAATACCTGTATTATTGCTAAGTAAAAAACCATCATGTTTATTTTTTAACTTGATGTTATTCTGTTCGTAATATTTTTAATAAAATATTTTTTTATTTAGAGTTTATCATTTATGATTTATGCAGGTTATATCGCTTCTATACTCATTGGAATAACGCTTGGATTGATTGGCGGCGGAGGTTCCATTCTAACTGTTCCTGTTTTGGTATATTTACTGGGAGTTGAGCCTGTAATGGCTACTGCCTATTCCTTGTTTATTGTGGGGATAAGTAGCCTCATCGGGGCATATACTAAGTTTAAAGAAGGGCTTGTTCATTTAAAAACTTCCTTAATTTTTGGTATTCCATCCATAGCAGCGGTTTATGTAACCCGTAAATTTATACTACCTGCCATCCCTGATGTCTTATTAAGTATAGATGAATTTCAAGTTACCAAACCCTTGTTTTTGATGCTGCTTTTTGCAATACTAATGGTATTTGCTTCAATTTCTATGATACGAGGAGATAAAGAAAAATCAGGTAATACAGACATGGATGTAAAACATCTTCAATTAAAATTCAATTATCCCTTAATTTTAATTGAAGGAACAGTGGTGGGTGTTCTTACTGGATTAGTCGGAGCAGGAGGAGGATTTTTAATCATACCGGCTTTAGTAATGCTGAGCAAACTTCCTATGAAAATGGCTGTAGGCTCTTCTTTATTAATTATTGCAGCTAAATCGTTAATTGGATTTGTTGGAGATATTCAAACTGCTGCATCCCAAATGGATTGGATGTTGCTTATTATTGTTTCAGCTTTAGCGATAGTTGGTATATTTATCGGTAATCGTTTATCGTTAAATATAAACGGTAATAAATTGAAAAAAGGGTTTGGTTGGTTTGTATTAACAATGGGTATTTACATACTTATTAAAGAAGGTTTTTTAAAACATCTCTTTTAAATTAAATACTTTACTCCTTTTCATTTCTTTTTTATTTTATACTGCTTTATATTACAGTATAATCTCAAATTATGCATTAGCATAAATATATTGTATTATCCCTATTTATGCATTAGAAATTTTCCATAGGCATCCAGAAAAACAAAAACCTATGTAGCTACTGTCACATAAACAACTACCGAGAGCACAGAGGAATACCGTATGTTTTTACTTTC